>JANXZD010000132.1 GCA_025355705.1 Bacteroidota bacterium
CTGTAATGCTTGGTGCTCAAGCAATTCAAGTGGGTGATGCTGAAATTGTTGTTGCCGGAGGAATGGAATCAATGTCTAATGCACCATACTTGTTAGACAAAGCTCGTTTTGGATATAGAATGGGAAACAATGAATTACACGATGTAATCATGCGTGATGGTTTGTTAGATGCATTTAAGAATTCTCCGATGGGGAATTTTTCTGATGCAACTGCTGTAGAATATGAAATGTCGCGGCACGATCAAGATGAATTTGCTGTCCTTAGTTATACAAGGGCTCAAGAATCTGTTAGAACTGGACGTTTCAAAGAAGAGATCATTAAAGTCGGTATCGTTGAGAAAAAAGGCGAAATCACTTTTGTTGAAGACGATGAGGAACCGTTTAAAACAAATTTCGATAAAATTCCGCAATTGAAACCAGCATTTTCCAGAGAAGGAACAGCAACTGCCGCTAATTCTTCTAAGATCAATGATGGTGCTGCTGCATTGGTATTAATGAGTTTAGAAAAAGCAAAATCGCTTGGATTGAAGCCAATCGCAAAAATTATCGCTCAAGCGTCTGCTGCAAAAAATCCGGAACGATTTACCACAGCGCCAGCTGATGTTATTTCAAAAATATTGAAGAAGGCTAATCTTACACTTGATCAAATTGATCTGTTTGAAGTCAACGAAGCATTTGCATTAGTATGTATAGCTGTTAACAAATTAGCAGGATTGGATGTGAATAAAGTGAATGTGAATGGAGGGGCTGTTGCACTTGGGCATCCAATCGGAGCAAGCGGTGCAAGAATTCTGGTAACATTAGTGCATAATCTAAAACAACGAAATATGAAACGTGGTCTTGCAGCAATTTGCATCGGCGGCGGAGAAGCCTCCGGAGTGATTGTTGAAATGATGTAATTCCATCAATATTAATTCTGAAAACTATGTCAATAAAAAATATTACAATTATCGGCTCCGGTACAATGGGAAATGGAATAGCCCATGTATTCGCTCAATACGGATACAATGTCATCTTAAACGATATTAAGCAAGATTTTTTAGAACGAGGATTAAAAACAATTTCATCAAATCTTGACCGTCAAATTAAAAAAGGAATATTGAGCGACGAACAAAAATCAAAAACGCTTGCAAACATCAAGACATCATTAGTACTCGCTGATTCTGTAAAAGATGCTGACATCGTTATTGAGGCGGCGACAGAAAATAAAACCGTGAAGTTGGATATTTTTCGTGCTATTGATTCAAATGCTCCGTCGCACGCAATCCTTGCTACAAATACTTCTTCAATTTCAATTACTGAAATTGCAGGCGTTACCAAACGACCGGCAAATGTTATTGGGATGCATTTTATGAATCCCGTTCCACTCATGAAGTTAGTGGAAGTTATTCGAGGTCTTGCAACATCACATGAAACGTATTCAGCGGTAAAACAATTAACCGAAGCTGTTGACAAAGTTCCAATTGAAGTGAATGACTTTCCGGGATTTGTTTCTAATAGAATATTGCTTCCAATGTTGAATGAAGCAATGTATTGTGTGATGGAAGGTGTTGCAACACCTGAATCGATCGATACAGTAATGAAACTTGGTATGAATCATCCGATGGGCCCGCTTGCATTGGCGGATTTTATTGGTCTTGATGTTTGTCTTTCCATTATGAACGTTCTTCACGAAGGTCTTGGCGATTCAAAATATCGACCTTGTCCGTTATTAAAAAAAATGGTTGCTGCAGGTTATCTGGGCAAGAAAAGCGGTAAAGGATTCTACGACTACACTCAAAAATAAATAATCAATTTTAATTCTCGCCAAAACGCAGAGAAAAGTAAAAACATTACTTCACTTTGCACCTTGGTGTTTTTTATGAGGAATGAATGAACTTCGAACTCAATGAAACCCAAAAGATGATCCAGGAAACCGCCCGTCAATTTGCACAGGATGAACTTGCTGCTACCGCTGACGAACGCGATGAAAAAGAATTATTCCCATACGAACAAATTAAAAAATTAGGTGAGCTGGGTTTTATGGGAATGATGGTTCCGGAACAATACGGCGGTGCGGCCCTCGATGCATTGAGCTATGCCATTGCAATGGAAGAAATTTCTGCCGTCGATGCATCATGTGGCGTGATAATGTCTGTCAATAATTCTCTCGTCTGTTATGGATTAACGAAGTATGGTTCTGAAGAACAAAAGCAAAAATTTCTTATTCCATTGGCTTCAGGGAAAAAACTCGGAGCATTTGCTCTCTCCGAACCAGAAGCAGGAAGTGATGCAACCAATCAACATACAACTGCTGTGCGAGAAGGCGAATTTTATATTCTGAATGGTATCAAAAATTGGATTACGAACGGTGTCAATGCTGATTATACTATTGTCATCGCTCAGACAGATTCGACAAAGGGTCATAAAGGAATTTCGGCATTCATCATTGAAAAAGGAATGCATGGATTTTCGCGCGGGAAAAAAGAACGTAAACTTGGCATCCGTAGCTCAGATACTGTTTCATTGACATTTGAAAATGTAAAAATTCCGATTGGAAATAGAATTGGTGAAGAAGGATTCGGTTTCAAATTTGCAATGATGACATTGGAGGGTGGAAGAATTGGAATTGCAGCGCAAGCACTTGGAATTGCAAAAGGATGTTTGGATGCAGCATTGAAATATTCAAAAGCCCGAAAAGCATTCGACAAACCAATTGCCGAGCTACAGGCAATTCAATTCAAACTTGCAGATATGGCGACAGATATTGAGGCTGCACGTTTACTGGTCTATCAAGCAGCGGTTATGAAAGATTTGGGAAAGCCATACGGGAAAGAAGCGGCAATGGCGAAATTGTGGGCTTCTAAAACAGCTGTAAAATGTGCATTGGAAGCAATTCAGATCCACGGCGGATATGGTTATGTTCGGGAATATAATGTTGAAAGGTATTTGCGAGATGCAAAGATTACTGAAATTTATGAAGGAACTTCTGAAATACAACGCATTGTTATATCAAGAGCAATGTTGAAAGATTAATTAACGGATGTTTCTCTATCAATTTTCAACTATATTAATGCAGTAATTAAAAAAGGAGTGTAAGACAATGAAAAAAAGTTTGATCATAACATTAGGTATTGTTGGAATAATTATTTTAGCAATAATGTGGGGATTTGGAAAATACAATGGTATTGTGAAAATGGATGAAGAAGTCAACGGATCTTGGGCGCAAGTTCAAAATCAATATCAACGTAGAATGGATCTCATTCCAAATCTTGTTGCTACAGTTCAAGGTGTTGCAAATTTTGAAAAATCCACGTTGCAAGCTGTGATCGAAGCGCGCGCAAAAGCAACACAAGTAACACTTTCGCCACAACTGTTGAATGATCCAGCGGCATTTCAAAAATTTGAACAATCACAGGGACAATTGTCGTCATCACTTTCACGGTTACTTGTTACTGTAGAACAATATCCAAATTTAAAAGCAAACGAAAATTTTCTTCAGTTACAATCTCAATTAGAAGGAACAGAAAATCGAATAGCCGTGGAACGGAAGAGATTCAATGAAGTGGTCCAAAACTATAATGCTCACATTAGACAAGTCCCTACAAACATGATCGCTTCATTCGGTGGATTCCAGGCAAAACAATATTTCCAAGCAACAACGGGTGCTGAAATAGCACCGAAAGTCAAGTTCTAACTTTTATGACATCTTCCTTATCGACGCAAAGAAGTTCAACGAAAATCATCTTCGGACTTCTTTGCGTT
>JANXZD010000134.1 GCA_025355705.1 Bacteroidota bacterium
CAATTACATTATTCGAATCGCACAAAATCATTCTATGGATAAACCCGCTTGCCGGAGCATATTTTGGTGCAGTTTGCCAGAGCAATTTTCCATTGTCAAGACTTAATCCGGACAGTTTATTTTTCTGACTGATGATTGCAACCGTTTCGGAATTCGTTTGTGTAATGATGATATTTCGCAATTCATCCACGTCGATTGGTGCTTCTGCGACAACATTGTTCAAAAAATTCACATGGATTAATTTTTCTTGCCCGATCACGGCACAACCATTGATCGTTGAAAATAAGACATTATATTGGTCGGAAACGGTGACCGTTCGTTGCGCAATAATTCTGTTCGAATCAAGATTGATCACGACAACATCCTTACTAAATATCATCACGGCAAAATGTTCTGCGGGTTCTATATAATACCACACTCGCTTTTGTTTGATAAGGTCGCTATTTGGTTCTGATTTAGGAATTGATAAAAGTTTTTTTCCGTTTAGCAAGGAAATGAGAGCACACTCATCATTATCCAAAAACGCCAGACACTTTCCAATCTTTTGCAAAGCAATAAAATTAACTGTTCCTTTTTCAATCAATGATTTTTCATACACTAATGGAATACGCCACAATTCTTTTCCGCTTTCCAGATTTACCGCAACATCAATCTCTTTGAAATGGAACACTAGCGTTGAATCGATTACATTCAATCCAAGAAAACGATCTTGCTCGATTTTTTGATACGATTTTTTCCAGATCATTTTATTCGCCAGAACATTATAACAGACAAGCGTATCTTCGTTTGCAACCACATATAACGAATCATTGATCAATTGATGAACAGCTTTTTCGCTGTACTCTTCAATCTTAACGCTCCAAATCTTTTTTCCCGTTGCATTCTCATAGAGCCAGGCATATTCATCAGCCCAAAGAAAAATATATTTCCCATTCTGGATTGGTTGTATCTTCTTAACATCTTCCTGCAATTCCGCTTTCCACAATAATTTATTCTGCTGTGCAAAAAGGATATTCATCATAACGAACATCAATAACGCATGGAAAAATCGATTCATAGTAACCTCAACAATGATAAACGTGTGCAAAAAAACGGGATAAACTATATACACTCGGCGATGTTCCCTTTTGTATCGCCGATTAGGGTGTCGAGTATTTTTTGGGTGTTCTCATAACAAGCAATATTTAATGGATTTGGCTGGTATAGCTATTGAAACGATCTGCATACTGTTTATCGCTTCGTGGACGATAATTTTCATCACGGATGACCTGTTGTACCTTCAACAATCGTTCATGGAGATCATCTCTTTTCATATAGTTATCGTCAAAAATATCTTTTGCAGCAGTTGTTGGTTCTTGAATCCGCTGAAGGACGCTGGCAATTCCAGTAGGATCATACCCGGCTCGTTTGAGATAGACCATTGCAATTCTATCCGCATCGATCTCATACGAAAGCAATCTCGGCGAAATGAGATTTTGATAGACGTTATCTGCATACTCTTCCAACTCTTTTTCTTCGTCTCCCATGGGTCCGATCTCATCTTCAAGTTCAGCAAATGCTTTTTCCGATTTTATCTTTGCTTCACTCTTTTTTAATTCCTTCACACCGTGACGTTGAATTACATGCACCATTTCGTGAGCGATCACTCCGGCAAGTTCAGCTTCGTTCGTGCACGCGCGAAACATGCCTTTTGAGATGAAAATATATCCTCCGGGAACAGCGAACGCAGACGCACGGTCATCATTCAGAATATAGAATCGAAAACCGAGATCGTATGCTTTACTATATTTTGCAAGATAATTCCCGATCATATTAATATAGAGTGTTGCCATCCTATCGTTGACAATTCCTTTTTGTGATGCGATCTTCTGCGCAATGCCAAGACCGATTCCTTCTTCATGAAATTGAAGATCGAATGGTTTTTCAATATTCATATAACCGCGGAATGGCTCAATGGTAAAACTATGCTCAAACTGATCCATATCTTTTTCCGTTACCACCGGATCAGAATATTTACTGATGTCTTCTCCACCGGATTCACTTCCGTCAACATATTTTTTGCCAAATCCTTTTACTGCGGCCGCAAGTTCTGCACGCGAAGCACGAGTTGATGCTTTCCCTTTAATAATATTTTCATCGCGCAAATTGCTCCCCTTATTGTTCGCAAAACTATTTTCCGAAAGCCATCCGATATCGTTCTGTTCCGTCTTTACTTTCAACCAGCTCCCCTTTTGTTCCATTTTATTCACCTCAACCAACGATGGAATTGCAGCAACGATTTGAAAATATGACGCAGGACCTTCGCGGAGATAATTGGTGGGCTGTGTTGTCCGTAGTTTCTGTGCGCTACTTCCTAATACTATAATAATTGGAAGAATCAGTATCAATATTCGTTTCATAAAAACTCCTTAGTATTTTTCAAAAATAGGACACGGATAACACAGATTAGAGGGATTTACACAGATTTAATTTTCTTTTTATCGTTTGTAAATAATTTTCTTCTAAACTGTGGTTTTCTTCCGAAATTCAAAAGAAGTCCAACTTCTATTTCTGTTGCTTTAAGATAATTGATCAACTGATATTCGTGTTCTTCTACAATTGTTTCTACTGCTTTCAATTCAACGATGATACTATCATTGACGACTACGTCTGCAAAATATTCACCTACAACTTGTCCGTTATAATATACTTTGATTGATTTCTGTTTTTCGCAAACCAACTCCATTGCAGTCAATTCCAGAACCAAGGCATTTTGATATACTTTTTCCAAAAAACCATAACCAAGTTCATTGTACACATTGTAAAATGCCTTAATTATTTTATCTGTAATATCTTGATGAAGAAGTTCCATTGTATCTGCGACAATCAGTTAAATCCGTGTCATCAGTGTTCATTCTTTAAAATATTTTTCTTGGTCGAACTATTTCGATGTCATCACATACACGCCGTCCCAATCTTTTGGCGGAGGATTTTTTCGACTTACTTCACAGCGCTCAATGTACATTTTCGAAGCATAATCATCGGGCTTTGAATTCAGTACGGTCTTAAACATCGAGATCGCATCTTTCCACTGTTGTTCTCTATAGAGAACCAGTCCGGATTCAAAGGTCTGCACGAT
>JANXZD010000142.1 GCA_025355705.1 Bacteroidota bacterium
AAAATGTGCGTATTAAAATGATAAAACGAATTGTATTTATTGCTTTCATAGTGCTGCCAACACTGCTCACAGCAAAAATATATAAAGGGGGAGAGTATCGAACGAAAGCCTCTTATCTGTACGGTCGGTTTGAAGTGCGAATGAAATCCGCACAGCGTGAAGGAATGCTCTCATCATTTTTTACCTATAACGATATGGTTCCCTTCGACTCGCAAAAATGGAATGAGATCGATATCGAAATAATGGGACGATATTCGGATGACGTGCAATACAACACCATCACTCCGGGACAGACAAATCATGTTGGACGACGACAAACGCCGTTCAATCCTGCATTAGATTTCCATACGTATGCTATTGAGTGGACACCCTCATACGTAGCTTGGTTTATTGATGGAGCAGAATCATACCGTCAGACCGGGCCGCAGATCCAAACGTTAATCTATCCGCAAAAGATCATGATGAATATTTGGATCCAATCCATACTGCTCCAAAACTGGTCAGGCATGTGGAATGAAAATTCATTACCGGCGTTTGCCCATTATGATTTTGTCAGTTATTCATCATTCACACCGGATTCTGGAACAAGCGGAACAAACAATAATTTTACATTTCAGTGGAAGGATGATTTTAACTCGTACGATGCAGTACGATGGGATCGTGCTACTCATACATTTGGGGATAACCAGTGCGACTTTACGCCGGATAATATTGTGTTCAAAGACGGGAATATGATCCTGTGTTTGACGAAAGAGACAAGTCTTGGATATCAAGATAATGTGGCTCCTAATGTCAGTGCTGCGCGTGCCGAGGCAGATGGGATTGTCATAAATTATTTTGAAGAAGTTGAAAGCGTTTCAGCGGTAACGCTCTCCAATTATCTCGTTCAAAACAATACTGTAACAAATGCAGTTTTATATTCTGATAAAAAAACAGTCCGGTTGACACTTGTAGAATATGATACGTCAAAATTATCGAGCATAATTTTGATGAACATCAAAGATCGGTTTTCTCCTGCTAACATACTCTCTGGAAAAAGTATTACGATCTCAAAACCTAATCGATTAGCGCTGCCGATAAAGATCAATTGCGGTGGTGCAGCGTATAATGATTTTCTTCCTGACCAAATGTGGAATGCAACTCTTGAGTATGGATATCTGGATGGTATAAAATATCAGAACAGCAATACCACGAGCGGTTCAGGTGATCCAATGATTTTCAAATCTGAATTGAATGGTGCAGCAGAATATCGTGTGCGGGTTCCCAATGGCAAGTATGCCGTATTCCTAATGATGTCGGAAAATTATTTTACTGCTGCAGGAAAACGATTGTTTGATATTGCAGTGCAGGGAGTTGTTGTGGAAAAGAATCTCGACCTTTTTGCAAAGGTTGGTAAAGGAGTTCAATATCAAAAAGTTGTTCCAAATGTTTCAGTAACAGAGGGAATGCTTGATATTCACTTCATGTCGCTTGTTGATAATGCGATTATCAACGGCATTGCGATCATTCAGCTTCCGGCCGATGTGAATGAGAATATTGGAACAGTTCCCGAACGATGGAACATCGGGCAGAATTATCCAAATCCGTTCAACGGTTCGACAATAATTTCTTTCACAATTCCAAACGATGAAAATATTTCGATCCAATTTTTTGATACGCTCGGAAGACTGGTGAATGAACGGAATCTTGGAATGATGCAACGAGGTGTTCATTCGTTTACTTGGAACGCCAACGATCGTAACGGAAATACTCTTTCATCCGGAGCGTATCTGTATGTCGTCAAAAGCAGCAGATTCACTTCAGCAAAAAAGATGTTACTTATTCAATAACGAAATTCAATTTTCATCTTAACCATACTCGCTTACCTATATAAAGGAATTCCTTATGAAGCTCCTACTCACGTTACTTGTGTGCTTCTTCACTCTTTCAATATCACAGCCGATGGCAAAAAATATTGATAAACAAGTTCAAGCACTTCTTAAAAAAATGACTCTTGACGAAAAGATCGGCCAAATGACCCAGGTTGATTATGAAGCAGTGAAGAATCATGCAGATGATCTCATCAAGTATTCCATTGGCTCGGTACTTTGGGGCGGGAGTTCCGAAATAGTCAATATCACGCCGAAGGGATGGGCGGATTGCTATGATTCATTACAGCAGTTGTCGGAAAAAACACACATGAAGATTCCGATGATTTTCGGGATCGATGCCGTGCATGGTCACAACAATGTGGATGGTACGGTTATCTTCCCTCACAACATCGCTCTCGGCGCCACACGCAATCCGGCTATTGTTGAAAAAGTGGCGATGGTCACTGCACAAGAGATGAAAGCCACGGGAATTCAGTGGACTTTTGCACCGTGTGTTGCTGTTGTTCGCAATGAACGTTGGGGAAGAACCTATGAAGGTTTTGGTGAGGATCCCGAATTGTCACGTATGCTCGGTACAGCATCCGTAAAAGGACTGCAGGGAGCGAATCTTTCAGATAAGAATTCTGTGCTTGCATGTGTGAAGCATTATATGGGTGACGGCGGCACGACCAATGGTGTAGATCAAGGAAATACTGTGGCGGATGAAGCAACGATGCGGAAACTCTTTCTTCCAGCGTATATCGATGCAATTAACGCCGGTGCACTTTCTATAATGCCATCGTACAATAGTTGGAATGGAATCAAAATGCATGGCAACAGATATTGGCTGACCGATGTATTGAAGGGTGAATTAAAGTTTCAAGGATTCCTTGTCAGTGATTGGAATGGTATAGATCAGCTTTCACCGAACTATAAGTATGCAGTGGAACAGTCTATCAATGCGGGATTGGATATGGTAATGACCACCACTCCTCGCGGGTCGTTCAACAGTTATGATAAGTTCATCAGTACGCTGAAAGAACTGGTGAATGAAAAGGTCGTCAGTATGAAACGGATCGATGATGCAGTTTCGAGGATCCTTAAAGCTAAGATTGCACTGGGGCTGTTCGAACAAAAATATTCAGACAAAGCTTTGCTTGCGGAAGTCGGTTCACCGGCACACCGTGAAGTTGGTCGTGAGGCAGTTCGCCAATCACTTGTTCTGTTGAAGAATGAAAAAGATCTTCTCCCGCTGTCAAAGTCGACAAAGAAAGTTATTGTGGCAGGAAAAGGTGCTGATGATATCGGTATGCAGTGCGGCGGTTGGACCATTGCCTGGCAGGGAAAAAGCGGTAAAGTTGTCTCCGGCGGAACAACGATTTTTGAAGCAATTAAAAATACGGTTTCCAAGGAAACAAAAGTATCATACTCGCTCGACGGCAGCGGTGCAGACAGTGGTGATGTTGCCGTTGTCGTTATCGGCGAACTTCCGTATGCAGAAATGTTCGGCGATCGTGAAGATCTCACTCTTTCAGCGGACGATCAAGCGTTGGTGCAAAATCTTTCTGCAAAAGGTGTACACGTCATCGTTGTGCTTCTATCAGGCAGACCGATGATTATCACCCCAGTTTTGGAAAAGAGCAGTGTATTTGTTGCCGCGTGGCTTCCCGGAACAGAAGGTCAGGGAGTCGCCGATGTGTTGTTCGGCGATTATGCTCCGACCGGAAAACTTCCGCATTCGTGGCCGAAGAATATGAAACAGATACCGATCAATATCGGCGATAAGGAATATGATCCTCTTTTCCCGTTTGGATTTGGACTAACGTATCCTTCCGCCAGAGCAATGAAATGATTTTTTTGAAGCCGCCTATAATAGTATCTGGCGGCTTTTTTATGATTGTTTGAATTTATGAGAAACGGGAACTATTTGTTGTTAGCGGTTTGGTTAATTGCGTGTAAAGATCCCGTTAGCGAAGGTAAAAAAGATCTCACTCCTGCCGTCAACGATTCATTGGAATGGAGCGATGAATTTAACGGAACCGGACTTGATCTTTCGAAATGGAATTATGAAACAGGAACTGGCGTGAACGGAGATTTTGGGACAGGGCAATTGGATAGAGCAACGGATCGAAAAGAAAATGTTGATATCGTACAAGGGATTAAAAATGCAGATGGCGGATGTTTAGCGATCACGACACGAAAAGAAAGTTACATCGATCGCAATTACACCAGCGGACGAATTACTACTAGTGGAAAAGGAGCGTGGGGTCCTGGACATAAACTGATGGCAAAGATCTGGGCGCGCGATGTTCTTGCAAAGGGACAAGGATTCGCATTTTGGATGATGCCGTCAGAAAAACCTGCCGGACAAAGTTACATTATGTGGCCGCAAGGTGGCGAGGTGGATATTATGGAGTATGTTGGTTCACTGTCACGTCATAATTTAGGGAGTGTTCATTATGCCTGGTCGTGGGAGAATAACCAATATGCAGAATGGAACCACGGTCATAAAGGGGCTTATTTCTCATATAAGAGTCAAGATGTGCCGGTCACTTCTCCTTCGTTTGAAACATTCATTTCTCAACCGGGTGATTCAATTCTCGGAAACGGATCGTTTCATATATACAGTATAGAGTGGCTCTCGGATAGGATGGAGTTTGCCGTTGATAATAATGTCTATCATATCCATTATTTCAATGACGGAACAGCGTTTGACAATGGAATTGCTGACGGACAAGATGAAGACGACGCAAGAATAGTGAATGGAAAAAGAACGTTACTGTCCGAATACTCCAATCATTTTCCGGAATGGCATCCGTTTGAACATTCAATGTTCATCATTCTCAGCGCAGGCGTTGGCGGAAGCGACACCAAAACGTATGGCGGTGCGATCATTCCGGTAGCACCGTTTCCTTGTTCAGTATTTGTGGATTGGATTCGAGTGTATAAAATAAATTAATGCATTTCGCATATTCAGACTGAATCATTTTAGTATGTAAATTAACAGACTTATTCATTCAACTATAGGAATCTTATGGCATCCATCAGCACACCAAATCAAACACACATCGACACTTCGCAGGGAGGAAATTATACCGTTCCACTTGCTGTTGTTACAATGTTATTCTTCATGTGGGGTTTTCTTACCTGTTTGAATGATATTCTTATTCCTCATTTGAAAGGTGTATTTGATCTGAACTATACGCAGATCATGCTGATTCAATTCACATTCT
>JANXZD010000185.1 GCA_025355705.1 Bacteroidota bacterium
GTACGGAAAGAACAAGCGGTGTTGCAAAACCAGCCATGATCAAATACGCGCGCTCGTAATGTTGCCAATGACGATTTGAGAATCTCCATCCTAAACTCAATATAGAGTAGATCGTCTTTTTGATCGTTGTCGAAGCGCGATCGCGCAATGTTGCAAAATCAGGAATAAGGCCGATATACCAAAAAACTGCGGAGACGATAAAATAGGTGTTCACTGCAAAAACGTCCCACTCAAGCGGCGACGTAAAATTCACCCACACACCATGCTGGTTCGGATATGGAAAAAGCCACGCCATTGCCAGCCACGGACGGCCGGTATGGAAAAGAACGAACTGCACAGCGCATAGAACGGCGAACAACGTCATCGCTTCTGCAAAACGGGCAATTCCTGTACGCCATTTCTGACGAAGCAAAAATAGAATAGCTGAGATCAATGTTCCTGCGTGACCGATACCGACCCAAAATACAAAGTTGACAACGTCAAAACCCCATGCTACCGGCTGATTGATTCCCCAAATGCCAACACCTTTCAATAACAGCCACGTCACACTCACTGCTCCGATCATCAGCATTGTGCCGGTGATCGCAAGACCGATGAACCACGTCCGCTGAGGAAAATCATTGATCGGCTTAACGATCGTATCGTCCAGTGACGCCGCACTGGGCACACCTTCAATGACAGGAATTTCTTTTGTATAATCGAATACTGTTGATGACACTATGCTTTCTCCGTTTGAGATTCTACATTTCGAAGTTTTGCAATATACGTTACATTAGGCGCAACATTTATTTCTTCAAGAACACGATACCCGATCTCGTGATGACGATATTTATAGATCTCTGACGTTTTATCATTCATATCGCCAAAAATAATCGCTTCTGCCGGACACGCTTCTTGACACGCAGTCACGACATCACTCCCCTTCAACTGGCGGTTATCTTCAATCGCATGCTGACGAGCTTCCATAATGCGTTGAACACAGAACGTACATTTTTCCATCACACCGCGCGAACGAACAGTCACTTCAGGATTATGAAGCATATTCATCGGCTGTTGATATTGCGATGCGTTGTTAAAATTATCGCGGAAATCAAAGAAGTTGAACCGACGAACTTTGAACGGACAGTTGTTGGAACAATATTTTGTTCCAACACATCGATTGTACGCCATTTGGTTCAAACCGTCAGGGCTGTGCGTTGTTGCGCTCACCGGACAGACGTTTTCGCACGGAGCGTTATCGCATTGCTGACACAACATCGGCTGATTGCTGACGCTTGGTGCTTCCGATGTTCCCGAAAAATATCGATCAATACGGATCCAGGTCATTTCACGACCTTTATTCAATTGGTCTTTTCCTACAACCGGGATATTATTTTCTACGTTGCACGAAAGCGTGCAGACACCACATCCGGTACATTTATTCAAGTCAATTGACATTGCCCATTTTATTCCATCGTATTTTATCCGCGGAACGATGGTTGATTCGTGATGTTCTTTTTCGATGAACTTCGGATCACTGATATACTGTATCAGTGTCCCTTCTTGAATGATCTCTCGTGTTTTGTGAATGTCTTTTAAGAATGTATCATCAAGTGAATGCTGTTCCTGCGTTGACGCAAGAGTATATTTCCCATCCGTCTTGGTCACGGTAACCGCGGAATATAACCATGGCGACAATGGCGATGCTTTAGACATCAACGTATTCGCATTGAAACCAACTCCCGTCCCGACTGTTCCTGCAACTGTTCTTCCATAGCCAAGCATCACTGCAACAAACTTATCTGCAAGACCCGGTTGAATGTGAACCGGAAGTTTCAAACTTCGTCCGTTCACTGCAACTTCGATCATCGAACCTTCTTCAACACTCAGTTCTTTTGACGTTGCAACAGAGAGCGCAGCATAATTGTCCCACGCAATTTTCGAAACGGGATGCGGCATTTCCTGAAGCCAGCCATTGTTTGCATTTCGTCCGTCACCAACGAAATAATTATCGTGCAGATACAATACAAAATCGTTCGAACTGAACACACCATTCGTCAAATTCAGCGCATCGGACTTTACGGAAGGAATTGACTGCGGTGGTTCATGATAGACTACAACACCATCGTGCAGCGAAGAGAACCAGAACGTTTTAAAATCAACACTTACGTTCATCGAAGGAAACTGTTCTTTCTCCCAACGGTTCATGATGTACGTATGGTACAGATCGTCATTGTAACTTTCTGCCGATCCGATCGACCAAGCAAGTAATACACTTTCCTTTTGACGCGAATTGTACAGCGGAGCAATGACCGGCTGCTGCAAGCTCAAAATTCCGGTACGAGTCTTATGATCTCCCCACGATTCAAATTCATGATTGATCGGAAGGACATAGTGGCTTCCTTCCGATGATTCGTTTTGCAATTCGGTCAATGAAACTATCGTTTTAACTTTTTTCAGTGCTTCTGCATATCCAAAATCTTGAGCAATATGATAGACAGGATTTGAATCACAATGGATCACAACTCCGACACTTCCGCCGTTCATCCTTGAGATCAACGATTCCCATTCACTGCTTGTTGTTAACGAATTATACACAATCGCTGTTCTCTCTTTATTATAGAGAGCTGAATTTCCAAGAACTTCATTTAATACATTCACAGCAATATGAACAGCTTCCGGTAATCCGTTCCCTGCGTGGACAATTGACTTGCCTTTGTTCTCGCTCAGGTCTTTTACCAATTGTGTAAGAATTGTTCCATCAACAGAGTACTTTGCGGCAAATTCTTTTAATGAGATCTTTCCGGTCGTTTTGAATTCATTTATTAATGCAAGAACGAATTCCAATTGCTGATCCGGACGGACCCGCAGACGGTAATCTGCGTTCATCGCTGTAGAGCTCATTGTTCCGTCTGCTGAATATAACCGGTTAAAGTTCTTCGTCTTATCAACATTCCTGTTCTCAGCAAACATTCTTGTCTGTTCCGGCATGTTCCCTTCATAGCCAAGAATATCGGACTCTAACGATAAGATTATTTTCGCTTCATTCCATTTGATCAATGGAACAACAGAACCACCGGTCGATTTCGTCCATGCAGATCTGCGATTGAGGTCGTTGAATAATTCGTACGAATAGAACTTTGCAGTCGGATATGCCGCAGAAAAATTGTTGAACACTTTTTTTGCGGACGGTGATGTGACCGTATGAGAAATAACAGCGATCTCTTTACCTTCTTTTACAGCTGCTGCAAGCAGTGCAATAATTTGCGTATCCACTTCTTTCCATGAACTCTTCGACAAGATCCCTGATTCAACAAGCATCGGATCTTTTAACCGTTCCGGATCATACAGATTTAAAATGCTGGCATGACCTTTTGGAGAGATCTTTCCTTTGTTCGTCGGATGATCCGGGTTGCCGTCGATCTTTATAGGGCGACCTTCCCGCGTTTTGATCAGAATTCCGTACTCTTGACCATTCTCAACTAATGTTGAAGCATAGTAATTTGCTTTTCCAAGAGTGATCTCTTCCGGCTTTTTTGTATACGGGACAATCTCACCTTTATCTCTGTAATTCGTACAGCCCGCAGCGGCAAATGCCGCGGAGGCGGAAACCAATGCCAAAAATTGCTTACGGTTCATCGGCGACATTGCATCAACATCAAAATCACCGGTAACGTCTTTTGCAAATTCACGTGCTTTCTCTTCGCCGACAGCAGGATCGTTGTGATACGCGCGGAGACTTTTCCAATATTTTGATTCGTTCATATTGTTTTTGTTCGAAGTTTCCATTGTTACTTTTTGTTCTCCCGTTTCACTGCCATCGGATTGATCTTGATGGGGATATTTTCATTTGATCGAAGGCTCTTCGATTCATGATGAGAGTGAGAATGCGTAAACAGTTTGAACGGAATCATGCTAAACACTCCGGCACTGATCGCGCTTAATCCTGCTTTTTTGAAAAAATTTCTTCGCTCGGTATTGGTCTTCATAATAGTATCGTAGTTATCGGTGACATGCAAAACAGTTTTCGGGACCTTTTTTAATGCCCGGAATGCTTGCTAATATTGTTGGAGCATTACGATGGCACGTTATGCAATTATTCATCGTCCACGAACCTGCCTGCTTCACAACATCCATTTCCTGAATATTTCCATGACATTGCTGGCAGGGAATATTCTTATTGACGTGGACACTGTGATTGAAATATGCAAAATCCGGAACCCTGTGTACCCGTTTCCACGGCATCAGCTTCCCTTCATTAAAGTATTGCGTCAAACGAATAATGTCCGGTCTATTTTTTCGCGCAATGGTGTGGCAGTTCATGCAGGTATTCAGCGGGGGAACCATGGCGTGTCTGGATTTTGACGCTCCTGTATGACAGTATTGGCAGTCGATGCCCATTGTTCCGGCATGGAGTTTATGCGAATACGGGATCGGCTGCACAGGAGCATACCCAACGCCGTCCCGTTCAGCCCGCGACACATAGAATGTGAACGTCAATGAGGCGAGAACAACAAAAATAATTATGGGAAGGCGAATCTTGAGAAAATAATCAAGATATGACTTGTTCATTATACGAACCTGCATTCAAATAAAAGTGAGTTATCCAACGCTGCTTGGAATTGAGATAAGAGAATTCCGGCGGTTGTAACGATCTTCATCAATAAACAGTTCTTTTTATTGGTGATAAGAATAGCGTTGTTTTAGGAATTGTTGCGGGGCCGACGAGACTCGAACTCGCGACTTCTTGCGTGACAGGCAAGCGCTCTAACCAAACTGAGCTACGACCCCATTTTTTTATTCAGTAAATCTGAGCTTTTTGAAAATCTTTTGGCAAAATACTCTGAAAAACCTTGCAACTCCGTTAGGTACACCGTTAGGTACTCATACGATGTTTTAACGCCTACAAATATAATCTTATCTGCCTTTTTTTGCAAGAACTAAATGTTATTACAATAAATTTTCTCCATGCTGTTCGCCCATTCCGACCTTTTTTATTTTATGTTCGTTCAAAACTGAACGATGAGTAAGAAATTAATTCCATGGAAAAATTAACTCTCCCGCAGCGTCAGCGTAGGGAGAGTGGTATTAGTATCTACTAATATCTATAGGTAATTTCTGGTGAAATATCGCCTTTAAATATTGATCGAAACCGATGTGCCTGCAATGAACAGTACTAGACTTTGCAACTAACAGTAGTAGACTTTGCACTCAATAGTACTAGACCTGTGCAACTTTGCGGAGTGCGCTAAACGTCGAGACTTTAATCTGAAGCTTATCCACCTTATCGTATCGTGCGCCTGGCGCATCGATCTTGTACCCGATCAGATAGCCTTGCTGCTTCGCAAACTCATAATACTCGTTCAGGATAGAACGGAGCTTCTTCCACTGTCGTGTCTCAATAAGATTTTCAAGTCCGATCTCTTCAGCAATTGTTTCCATATGCCGGATGATTTCATATTTTTTTATTCCTCCGGCAATCCTCTGCTTCTCATAGTGATAAAAAAGATATTCGATGAAAAGAATTTTTGAACGCTGTTTGTCAGTAACAACATCAGTATACAGATCAGTCGGTATAATCATATAATATGTCTCCTGCTGATCGAACATTATTGGTGACGGTGTTATCACCAATCGACCGTTCACCTTTTTCAATTCAATCAATCGATCTACCGTTTCAATTAAATCTTTCCGAAGAACGACTCCTTTTTTCTTTTTGTCGTATACCTCACGTTCATAAAATAAAAGAAAATATTTATCTGCAAGAGACTCCAACGCACCAAGGGCAGACCTCCGCCCTTGTGCACTGAATTCATTCTTCTGTCTTGAAGTTTTTTTC
>JANXZD010000133.1 GCA_025355705.1 Bacteroidota bacterium
ATTTTGAATCCCCGTTCAAAATACCCTCAGGTTGGAGCAGAGTTTTATATTAACACGTTGGTAAAAGAAGGGGCGTCGCTCGGAGCGAACTCAACGATCGTGTGCGGCATTACTATTGGCCGGTTTGCAATGGTTGCAGCAGGTTCTGTTGTAACGAAAGATGTTCCTGACTTTGCGCTAGTAATGGGAAATCCGGCGCGCATTAAAGGATGGTGGAGCGAAGCAGGGAAAAAACTGGAATTTGATAAGAACGGTATTGCAACGTGCGAACGTTCGAATAAAAAATATAAATTTGAAAATGGAATCGTAAAGGAAATTGAGTAATGAACGTCCCCTTATTAGACCTTAAAGCGCAATACAAAACGATCAAATCTGACATCGACGCAGCATTGATCCGCGTTGCTGAATCGCAATATTTTATTCTTGGCCCCGAAGTTGAAAAAATGGAACAGGCAATGTCTGTGTATATCGGATGCAAACATTCGTTCGGTGTTTCCTCTGGAACCGACGCTCTTTTGCTTGCATTGATGGCGATCGGTATTAAGTCCGGGGATGAAGTTATTGTTCCGACATTTTCATTCTTTGCGACTGCCGGAGTTGTTGCCAGACTGAACGCTGTTCCTGTTTTTGTGGATTCCGACAAGACAACATTTAATATTGATGTTACGCAGATCGAAAAAAAGATCACCGCAAAAACAAAAGCAATCATTCCGGTGCACTTGTTTGGGCAAAGTGCGGATATGAATGCTATCATGACAATCGCTAAGAAACATAACCTTACAGTGATTGAAGACGGCGCACAGGCTATTGGTGTCCAATATCGCGATGGTCGTCAAGTCGGCACGATCGGTGATATCGGATGTTTTTCATTCTTTCCCAGTAAGAATTTAGGATGTTTTGGCGACGGCGGTCTGGTCACCACCAACAATGATGAACTGGCTGAAAAATTAAAGGTCATGCGAGTGCATGGGGGTAAACCAAAATATTATCATAAAGTGATCGGCGGGAATTTTCGCATCGACGCGATCCAGGCGGCAGTATTGAATGTGAAGTTGCCGCATCTTGACGGATGGTCGGCGAAGCGAAGAGATAACGCAGCATTGTATACAAAGTTATTTACTGAATCTGGGCTTGCGCAAGGAGAGGGGAAGACACAGTTCAATGATGCAAATGCCATTCTTCTTCCAAAAGCTGTTTACAAAAATTTAGGACATAAGAATTTCCACATTTACAATCAATATGTAATTCGTGTGGAACGCCGAAACGCGTTGCGTGAGTTCTTAACTCAAAAAAGTATTGGTAACGAAGTATACTATCCCGTTCCGTTCCATCGTCAGGAATGTTTTGCATATCTGGGTACGAAGGATGCAGATTATCCGGTTGCCAATTGTGCGGCGAATGATTCTATCGCACTTCCTATCTATCCTGAATTGACAAGTGAACAGATCTCTTATGTTGTTCAAACGATTGCAGAATTTCAAAAAACAATTGCCTCTTCAAAACCGAAGGAATGCAGCAATTGTGATTGCATGAAATAGTTTCACAGAAACGGCCTTAATATTGATCTTTCACAAAAAGTTACTGTTTTTCTTAAAGGAATTTTATTATTTATGAAAATTACCATTGTAGGCACAGGATATGTTGGTTTGGTAACCGGGACATGTTTTGCAGAAACCGGAAATCAAGTTATCTGTGTTGATAATAATCCCCAAAAGCTTGCTAAACTTCAGAATAAAGAAGTCACCATATATGAACCAGGATTAGAGATCCTTTTTCAACGAAATGTCCAACAGAAACGAATAGAGTTCACCAGCGATCTGAAATCAGCAATATTGTCTTCGGAATTCATTTTTCTTTGTCTTCCAACCCCGCAGGGGGAAGATGGTTCAGCTGATCTGAAATATATCCTTAGTGTTTCTGATAGCATCGGCAAGATCTTTGCCGAAGCCGGAGGGGATGCACAGCAAAAAATTATTATCAATAAAAGTACGGTTCCAGTTGGAACCTCGAAATTGGTATTTGATGCGATCAAAAAACACAGCGTGAAAAATTTTGATGTCGTTTCTAATCCGGAATTTCTTCGGGAAGGTTTTGCGGTAGAGGATTTTATGAAACCGGACCGGATTGTGATCGGAACCAAAACAAAATATGCCGCTGAAAGGATGAAAGCGTTGTATGAACCATTTGTTCGGCAGGGAAATCCGATCATTGAGATGGATACAGCGAGCGCCGAAGTGACAAAATATGCGGCGAATTCATACCTGGCACTTCGCATTACCTATATGAACGAACTGGCGAATTTTTGCACAAAAGTCGGCGCTGATGTTGATCTCATTCGAAAGGGAATGGGTACAGATTCCCGGATTGGAAAACGATTCTTGTTTCCCGGTATTGGATATGGCGGATCCTGTTTTCCAAAAGATGTGAACGCGCTGATCAAGAGCTCGATTGATTACGGTTCGGAGATCCGTTTACTCACCGTTGTTGATCAGGTAAACAAAAAGCAGAAAGAAGTGCTGGTCAATAAGATCCTGAAATATTACGATAATGATATCCGCGGTAAACATTTTGCCGTATGGGGATTAGCGTTTAAACCAAATACCGATGATATGCGCGAAGCACCTTCGGTTGTGATCATAAAAAAATTACTTGAATATGGAGCATCAGTATCAGCCTATGATCCTGCGGCCAATGACACGGCAAAGTTCGAGCTTGGCAACACGATTACCTACGCCGAAAATGAATATACCGCATTAGAAAAAGCTGACGCGCTTCTGGTCTTGACTGAATGGAATGAATTCCGTAATCCTGATTTCAATATCATCAAGTCAAATCTTAAACAACCGATCATCTTTGATGGTAGAAATATTTTTGATCCGGTAAAGATGAAAGAACTTCGGTTCACCTATTTTGGGATCGGTCGCAAGCCTGTTCTTCAAACAGAAGGAGTTAAGAAATGAAAACTTCTGTCGTTACCGGCGGAGCTGGTTTCCTTGGTTCGCATTTGTCTGAGCGGTTGCTGAATGAAGGACATAGGGTCATTGTACTTGATAATCTCATCACCGGTTCTGTTGATAATATTGAACATTTATTTGTCAACAAAAATTTCTCATTCATACAATATGATGTAACAAATTTTATTCATGTCCCCGGTGATGTCCATTATGTTTGGCACTTTGCATCGCCTGCAAGTCCGATTGATTATTTAAAGTTACCGATTCAAACGTTGAAAGTTGGATCCATTGGAACACACAAAGCGCTTGGATTCACTAAAGCGAAGAATGCCCGTTTCCTTATTTCTTCCACATCGGAATGTTATGGAGATCCTGAAGTACATCCTCAGGTGGAAGAATATTGGGGTAATGTCAATCCGGTTGGTCCGCGCGGTGTGTATGATGAAGCGAAACGGTTTGCTGAGGCAATGACGATGGCGTATCATCGCTATCATGGGGTTGAAACTCGCATTGTGAGAATATTTAATACCTATGGCGAACGCATGCGCGTTGAAGATGGACGCGCAATTCCTGCGTTTGCATCCCAAGCGTTACGTGGCGAAGACGTTACGGTGTTTGGTGATGGCTCACAAACACGGAGCGTTTGTTATGTCTCAGATCTGATTGATGGTATCTACCGATTAATGATGTCGGATTATTCGATGCCTGTCAATATTGGAAATCCGGAAGAGTTGACGATGCTGGACCTTGCAAAAGAAATCATTGCATTAACACATAGTAACAGTAAAATTATCTTCAAAGAACTTCCTACGGATGATCCAAAAATACGTCAGCCCGATATTACAAAAGCGCGAACGATTTTAGGATGGGAGCCAAAAGTAAACCGATCAATAGGTCTTCCCAGAACAATTGAGTATTTTAAGACGAAGATATAAAAAGTATTGGCAATCTGGAAGGGATGTCTTTTGAAATGATCCTTAGGATAGGCAAGGGGAAAATATTTATCGGCAGGCATCAGTTATGAAATTATATTTAAAAAATAAACGAGTTATTTTATCATGAAAACACCAGTAATGTTTTTTGTTTGTGTCATGTTTGTGTCAATTCTTTTTGCGCAAACAAAACAACAGATCTCTCAGCAGGCAACAACG
>JANXZD010000190.1 GCA_025355705.1 Bacteroidota bacterium
GAAATTCTGCCGTAACAATGGCTGCGCCTAATTTTGCAGTTGAAAAATATAAATTTGGTTTTCCGTTGCCATCGATATCTCCATATCCATACCCCCACATTCCTTCAGATCCGACTAAGTTCGAAAAATCTATCTTAAAAATATTTTTTATAGAATCTATCTCGTTCGGAATGGAAGGAGCATCGTAATAAACAGCTCTTACAATTCCTACAGGATCAGGAGCTGTGGATATGTTTGTTGGCAGATATACTTCATCTCTCCCATCTTTATCAATGTCGTAAGCGAATCCGCCAAAATAACTAACACCATCATTTGGAGTCAAATACAAATTTTGTTTTCCATTTGCAGTATCAGCTAATTTCCAAACACCGCCTTCATTCCTTAAGATCGTGATATTGTTATTAGTATATGCTTGCATGACTACTTCTTTAAATCCGGTTCCATCAAGATTTGCTGGCATCATTCCAATTGCACCACCATTGCTAAAACCCCAAGTTCCCAAATTAGGACGAGCTGCCATAAACGGCATTTCAAAACCGCTAAATTGCGGATCATTGGTATTCCAATCACTCGTAGCCTTGATGATCATATATTTTTGTTCAGGTTGTGTCGCAGATCTAAATGCAAAGACTAATTCTTGTTGTCCATCATTATCCATATCTGCTACCGACATTTTTTCAACATAAGAATTGGCCGTTGTTACCGGAAATCCGATACAATTGGTTGGATTGATCAGTTGTGATGGTTTAGTACCAAAATTGTATCCCGGTTTACCATCCCATTCGTATATATAAACGCCATTTCCTCTGCTCTCAAAAATGATCTCATTTTTACCATCGTGATCTAGATCTCCGATCAATACATTACGGGGACTAGAATTTCCGCCATTCGCTTCTACCCGAGGAGAACTCCATACCAATTCAAAGGTGTCTTTGCCAGCTGGAGCAAAAACATGAACGTGTCCAAGATCAGCATAGTTTGTCACTACAATTTCAGCTTTTCCGTCTCCATTGAGATCACCAACTGCTACACCGCGTATCCCTTCAAGCCCGCACAGAACAGAATCATACGAGGTAGTTGTTTTTAACGGCCACGTATAATGTCGGGTTTGTTGAAGAATTGTTTGAGAATGAAGCATCCCAAACGAAAAGAAAATCAAAAATGATACCCGTAGATTATTTTTCATTGTCAAGCTCCTGTAGTTATGGAAGGATTTTTTAGGGTTAGCTGTTTTGAAAGGATTATTTTCTTAGTAAAAATACTCAAACTAATTTCATGAATCAAGAATCAAAAAAATAACGTAAATCTATTAAAGGCCTTGGTAAATTACCTTGAAGTATATCAAAGAAGTGAGTAATCAAAATAAAAAACCCGTCCCCGTTGTATCGGGGCGGGTTTGATTAATGATAAGAGGATGCGATGATAGATATTATTTCACTAACATCATCTTAACGTTCTTTTCAACATTGCCTGCAGTCATCTTTGCTATATATGCGCCTGAAGCAACTGTTTTTCCTGTTTGGTCTTTCCCATTCCAAGAAATGTTGTGTGTTCCTTTTGAATAATCTTGATCGTTTGCAAGTGTTACAACCTCTTTGCCAAGCATATCATAGACTCGCAAGGTTATTTTCTTGGCCAAGGGCAGAACGAAGCTGATGGTTGTTGTTGGATTGAATGGATTCGGATAATTTTGAAGTAATTTATAATCATCGGGTGTAATCACAGTAAGATCTCGATTTTCTACTGAGCCGGCGATATCCGCTTCTAGGATTCTGAATCCCCATTTCTTAGGATTGGATAATTTTTTTGTTGAGTCAACAAGATACCGTGCACTGTCTTTATTCCAATGTTGCCAAGTGTAAGTAACTGTATCAATAATTGCCTGATAGGGCAAAACAATTTCTTGTTTACCGTCACCATCAAGATCTACAGGTCTGGTCATTTTCGAAACAAAACCTTCGCCAGAACCTGCAGTTTTTGCGGTATCTTTTTTGGCTCCAAGCGAATCAGAATAGATGATTGTTCCATA
>JANXZD010000198.1 GCA_025355705.1 Bacteroidota bacterium
AATGGAAATGCCTGGAATGTTGCCCATAGTGCTGCTGCAGATGCGCCTGCTCGGGAACATTCTAGTGAAATTTCACCAAGATGCAGATCACTCGATGTAAAATAAGTATAGGGAGAATCGTGTTTATAGAATTGGCCAACATTGATATCTTTGAACAGGACACATCCGCATCCATATGGTTGTAATCCATGTTTGTGTGGGTCGATAACAATACTGTCACATTCTTTTATTAAAAGAAATGGCTCTGGTGAGACGATCGGATTTTCATTGTTTGCAAGGAGCATAAAAAAGCCACCGTACGCACAGTCTGCATGGACTCTCACGCCAAATTGTTTTGCAAGCGGAAGGATCTGATGCAATGGTTCAACAGCACCGTTTCCAGTTGTACCAATCGTAACAACAAGAGTCCCGATTTTTCCTTTTTGTAATTCTGCTTCCAACAATCCAAGATTATTGTAGTCGATTTCTTGGGATGGGACTTGAAGAACTTCACACATTCTTTTGTGAGTGTAATGCGCGCTTGAGGAAAAGGCTATCGATTTATTTGGGTGAATTGACCGAGCAACCCAAAGTGCTTCGAGATTTGCAATAGTGCCGCTGGAAGTCAGATGTCCGAGATGTTCTGTATAACCGAACATTTTTGCGATTTGCCCTACCGCTTCTATTTCCATTTTAGCCGTGGCGGGTCCGCCATCCAAAGCGTGATTGTTTGGGTTGATCTGCATCGCCATTAAATATGCCGCAATCGCAATAGGATGCGGTGGTTTGATCATTTGTCCTGCATACGAAGGGTGAAAGAAGGGGTAATTATCCATGAGTCTCTCTTCAAGTGAAGCGAGAATGGATTCTACTTTTGAAGGCTCAACAAAAAGAGATGGATCGGTCGCAAAATGATCCCAGTGATTACGGAAATGCGCCTGAGAGTCCAAACTTTTAATGATAATTTCGCGAAACTGTAATTCCGTCATGAGGTAATGATTGCTTATGGTAATACTGAAATATAGAACGAACTGTCTTACCAATCAATATTAATGCCATTAATAGATTGTAAATTAGATTGAACAGGGGGGAATATTTCTTTATTTTGAACTAGGAAGATATACATTTTTCAGATTTATTTTTATTAATAGTGGCAGTATGATAAATATCGCAATTGAAGCTGCTCGTGAAGCAGGAAAATTCCTTCTTGAGAACGTTGGTAATGTTAAAAATATTGAACGGAAGATCGGTCAAGCAACAAACCTTGTAACGGAGATTGATAAACATTCCGAAGCATTGATCATTAAGAAGATACAACAGCATTTCCCAGCTCATGCAATTCTGGGAGAAGAGAGTGGTGCGCACGAACAGAAATCGGATTATCGCTGGATCATTGATCCGCTTGATGGAACAACTAATTTTACACACGGACTACCGATTTTCTGTGTTACGATCGGAATTGAGTACGATGGTGAAATTATTGCCGGAATTATTTACGATCCAAATAGGGATGAATTATTTTCAGCGGAAAAAGGAAAGGGTGCATTTCTTAACGGCAAAAAAATATTTGTTTCAAAGACAGACTCCCTCATAAATTCTTTGCTTGTCACTGGTTTTCCATACAATGTAAACGAAAACCCTCAGAATGTTATTGAACATTTCGTTAATTTTCTCCCTAAGGCGCAGGGAGTTCGCCGTCTGGGCTCTGCAGCAATAGACCTCGCTTATGTTGCGTGTGGTCGATTTGATGGGTATTGGGAAGTTATTTTGCATCCATGGGACAAAGCGGCAGGAATTCTTCTTGTAAAAGAAGCAGGTGGTGTCGTTACAAATTTTGCAAATAATGTCAACGATATTATTTACAACCCAAATACACTTGCAACAAACGGATTGATCCACACAAAGATGTTGGATGTGATACATACAATTACGAAAAAATCATGAGTGAAGTAAAACAGATCATTTTAATGGTTGATGATGAAGAGAGTTTGATCGATATCGTCGGTTCTGTTCTTGAAGCGGAAGGTTTTGCAGTATTGACGGCGAACAGTGTAGACAAAGGAATTGAACATCTCACTAGGACCACTCCGGATTTGATTATTTCTGATATTACGATGCCGGGGAAAAATGGCTTTGATTTTTTTGCCCATGTTCGTTCGTTACCACATCTTCAACAAGTTCCATTCTTGTTTTTAACAGCCCACAGTGATCCCGAGAGCATCCTTGTCGGTAAAGAAATTGGAAGCGATGATTATCTAACGAAACCGGTGGACTTTCATTTGTTGCTTTCATCAATACGCGGAAAGTTAAAACGGAAAGATCAATTAAATAAAGCAGTGAATTTTCAAACTGAAAAGATGAAAAATGAGATCTTCCGATTGATTACTCATGAAATGCGCACGCCATTGACTTCCATTCTCGGTGCAACGGAGATGCTGTCCGATACTAAGAATGAATTTTCACCTAAAGAGTTGACTGATTTTTTACAGATGCTGCAAAACAGCAGTAAACGATTGAATGTTATGGTCGATGATTTCTTAACGGCGACAAAAATTGAATCCGGCGAGATCGTTCGTGAAATGGAAGTCCATAACTCTCGTATCAATCCGTATCAAATCGTAAATCGTGTAATCGGAGATTTAGAATATCAATGTTCTCATCAAGCTATTACAATCAAAAATACAATTCCTGATGTGACCATTTCTATATTCATGTTTGCGGCACATGTTGAGAATATTCTTCGCCGCCTAATTGATAATGCTGTCAAATTTTCGCACCCCAATGGTGTTGTAACGGTTGGTTTAACTGAAAATGGTTCGTTTAAATTCTCTGTGAGCGATAATGGAACCGGTATTGCAGAAGATAAAAAGATAATTGTTTTCCAAAAGTTTGGACAGATCGATAGAGAAAAACACGAACAACAGGGATCCGGCCTTGGGTTGTTCATCGCTTATCATCTTGCAAAACTTAATGGGGGAGAATTATCGTTTGAAAGCGTGGAAGGAAAGGGTTCTACATTTTATTTGACGGTACCGAAACTATGAAAGAGTTTACCATACAAAACTACAAGAGGGATGAAATATTTCACCTCTCTTGTAGTTTTGTAACCTTACGTTGCACTGTGCATCATTAAAACTCTTCTCCGGCTACACGAGTTATCGAGGCACCAAGCGAAGAAAGTTTCTTTTCGATTGTTTCATAACCGCGGTCTAGATGATAAACACGTAACACTTCAGTCTCTCCTTCGGCTTTTAACGCTGCAAGGATCAATGCTGCAGAAGCACGAAGATCTGTTGACATTACTTTTGTTCCCGATAGTTTTTTTACACCTCGAATAATCGCTGCATTATCCTTCATTTCAATGTTTGCACCAAGACGAGCAATTTCGGGAACATGTGCAAATCGATCATGATAAATCGTATCGGTAACTGTAGAAGTTCCTTTTGCAATAGTCATTAATGAGATCCATTGTGCCTGCATATCAGTTGGGAATCCAGGATAAACAGCGGTAGTGATATCAACAGGTTTTATGGACTTCGGTGCGGTAACCTCAATGGAAGTTTTGCTGAATGCTAATTTTACACCGGCATCTTCAAGTCGTGCAGTTACAGAAGAAAAATGTTCGGGGATGACATTTTCAATTCTAATTGTACCGCCACACATTGCTCCTGCGATCAACATCGTTCCTGCTTCAATCCTATCCGGAATTGTTTCGACATTAGCCGGATGAAGTTCTTCAACCCCTTCAATTTCCAATGTGGTTGTTCCAATTCCTTCAATTTTTGCTCCCATTGCAATCAACATCTCGACAAGATTTGTGATCTCGGGTTCCATTGCGGCATTTTCAAGACGAGTCATTCCTTTAGCAAGAACCGCCGCCATTAAAATATTTCCCGTTGCTCCGACGCTGGATATATTGAATGCAATGCGTGCTCCTTTCAATCGTTTTGCTTTTGCATGAATGTATCCGCGAACGAGTTCAATTTTTGCTCCCAGTTTTTTCATCCCTTCTATATGAAGATCGACAGGCCGTGGACCCCAAGCGCAGCCGCCAGGAAGAGAGACTTTTGCTTGTCCGTATCGCGCGAGCAGCGGACCAAGGACATAAATTGATGCACGCATTTTTTTAACATGTTCATATGGTGCTTCAAATTTGTTCACACGGAATGTATTGACTTCTAACGTCTTTCCTTTTCGTTCGAATGTTACTCCCATTGTCTGAAGCAGCTTGGACATCGTGACAACATCACGAAGTTCCGGAGTATTGTAAAGTTCATATTTTCCACTGGCGAGGAGTGTTGCAGGCATCAATGCAAGGGTAGCATTTTTTGCACCACTGATAGAGACTGTTCCGTTTAGTTTCTTTCCGCCTTTAACAACAAATTTATCCATAGAGTGTGATCCTTTTTTAAATTTCTAACAGTGACCAAGTGAATGTTGGTAAAAATTTCTCAAAAAACAAAAAAAAGAAATTTGGCATTATCGAAACGATCGATCAATTTTTTTTTGGTTAAAATTATTTTGATGATTGGAATCTCGATTAATGTAATACATACACCTATTCCGGTGGAAGTGATTAAGTTTATAATTCCCTGAGCAAAGGCAGTGTTTCGAATGCGGTTGAGTTCCATAAATCTTCCAATCTCATCATTGCTTGCACCACCAAGGATAAGTTTTTTCGCTGCCACTCTGCCATCCGTTCAATCCAATCCGGATTGATATGGTTATTATAGAAATAAAGAAAAACCGTAAAAATAATACTTGAAAGTAGCACCGTCCGAAATCCAACATTGATTCCTTCGTTAATGGATAATATGCCATTGGGTTGTGACTGTTTTTCTTTTAGTGCGACAAAAATAAAAATTATTGGAAGGAGGATAGAAAAATAACCCCTATAGAGACCAATCTCGAATGATGTAGTATGAAAACCAAGAAAGAATTCTATTAATACCCAGAATGACATTGCAAGACCGCAAAATAAACCGTCAGTCACTTCGAGATTGAATTTTCTCATCGATCTTTAAGTGTTGATTCTTTGTTGGGTATATGACCTTCTAATAAAACTTGATAGATTTCCAACCACAATCGTTGTAATACAACCGATCAATGTATGCCACGTGAAATCGATTTTCGTTGTTGACAACACGATTATCATTGAAACAATACCGGCAATGAATCCACAATATGCATCAAATTGATTTGTTCGTTTGAAGAGCAATCCAAGAAAGAATGTTCCCAGTAATCCGCCATAGGTGAATGACGCAATTTTCAATCCTATTTCGACAACAGGATTTTTTGTGTCAGTGAACAACATCGCACCGCCAATAAGAATAAATCCCCATAGCAATGTGAATCGTTTTGACCATTTCACTTCACTTTTTTCATCAAGGTTCTTTCCGCGAGCAGTGAATTTAAAAAGATCCAGAAACGTTGAAGAAGCCAGTGAACTAATCGAAGAAGAAAGGGTTCCCATTGCAGAAGAAAGAACACCGGCAACAACGAGTCCCGCTAGACCGGTTGGAAGATTCTCGACAATGAATTTAGGAAAAATTTCGTCTGATGATGATAATCCGAGTTGTTGCAGAGAAGCTCCGTTGTAAAAAGCGAATAGACACAAGCCTAATACGAGAAAGAAGGCGAATTGAATAACGATGATCGAAGCATCGAGCATCAACGCTTTTTGGCTGTCCCATGTTGTTTTACAACCAAGCAATCGTTGAACTAGCAGTTGATCTGTTCCATGTGAAGCCATAGAAAGGAATGTTCCGCCAATCAATCCGCCGAACAACGTATATGGCGACGAAAAAAAATCTCCGAATGAGTTTCCATTTCCCAAATTAATCATCGAGAATTTATCTGTTCCGTTCATAGTTGCAAAGGTTACTACATCACTCCAGCCGTTTGGCAACTGATTCAGGATCAGCATCATTGCGGCAAAAGCGCCAACAAGATAGATGAACATCTGCACAACATCCATTGCAACAACTGCTTTTAATCCGCCAACGTATGTGTAGATCAATGTGAATATACCAATGATGAAAATACTCGTTGTGTAATCGTAGCCGGTGATTAAGTGAACAGGAATCGCTGTGGCAAATAACCGCACTCCGGATGCAAGCACTCTCGTGACGATGAAAACCGATGATGTGAACTTCCGTAAGGACATTCCGAATCGTTTTCCAAGAAAGTCATACGCAGTTTCCAGGTCGCCTTTATAATACGCCGGAATAAAAATCAAACTGACCAATAATCTTCCAATGAAATATCCGCCGGCAAGCTGAAGGAAATGCATATCACTTTTATACGCAAGCCCTGGAATGCTGATGAATGTAAGCGTACTTGTTTCGCTTGCGACAATTGAAAACCCGACTGACCACCACGACATTTCTTTTCCGCCGAGGAAATAATCACGTGAGGTTTTTTGTTTTCGTCCGATGTAGGCACCAATGAGCGTTACGGCGGTGAGATATGTTATGACGATGATGTAGTCGAGTTGGGTGAAGCCCATAGGATAATTGTATTATTGGATCGAGTATGTTCTGTTCTCTCGAATAGTAAACATCGTTTGGAAGCTTCGGATTGGCCGGATGAAACCAAAGTGAATTTTATCTCGAAATTGATTTAATCTTTTTGTGCTTTTGCAACTGTATCGAAAATTTGAAACACTTTATCCAATTGCGATATTTTGAGCAGAGAAAGAACTTTTTTGTGCACGCCAACGAGTTTTATCACACCTTTGTGTTCGCGCATTTGGCGGTCAGCAATAAGAAGTGCACTCAATCCGCTGCTATCACAGAACTCCACTGCAGAGAGATCGATGATAAGAGATTTTAGTGTCGGCCTGCAAAGAAGAATAAATTCACCTTTCAATTCCGGTGAAACGGAAACGTCCAATTTTCGTTCTTTCAGTGTAAGAACTGCACTACTGCCATTCTTCGTAACATCAAATTTCATAAGCTCTCCTGTAAGGACTAAAACATTGATAATGTTCTAAATAGTTGTTCGTATTTGGTCTTTGCATTACGATTTGGCGCGGCGTTGAATTGAAAATTATAATATGCATCTGCATGGTCTTGGGAAAATCCAACTTTTAACGGAGAATTGATGTTTCTACACAAATACGCTGCAGAAGGAACAAGAGAAAAGTTCAGATCAAGAATAATGTCAAATTTTTGATTCAACAAGTTGGAAATCTCAGTCTTTTTTGGAAGGAAAAAAAAATTCAAATGTTCATTCTTAATTGTTGTTACATTGGAACGATTCAAAGTATTTGAAAAATTTCTGTGTCCTTCGCTTACGACAAAGGTCAGCTTATTTCCTTGAAATTTGTTCTGGAGTAATATGAGCATTTGAGCAACAACAGAACGCTGCTCAGAATTTTCGGGAATGATCACCAACGCTGTTTTTGCATTCGTAAAAGAATTAGAGAACGACATCGGCTTTGCTTCTTTTGTCTTCGATATGAATCGGGTAAGAATAACCCCAAATTTTCGACGTTTTTCTTCAAACATAATTTGAACTCAATGATGAACTGATAGTAAGGTGCAAAAGGTTTTGATGAATTTCAAGAAAAGAAAATTTCTAGAATTTAACTGTTTTATCGCTATTTAATCAAATCTAAAAATTCTTTTTCGTTTACGGTCTTTACGCCAAGTTCGATTGCTTTCTGAAGTTTTGAACCCGCATCGCTTCCTACAATGACATAGTCTGTTTTTTTGCTGACGCTCGATACTGATTTTCCGCCGAGTGATTCAATTTTTTCTTTTGCTTCGTCGCGGCTCATCGTTTCCAATCCACCGGTCAGTACGAATGTCTTGCCGATAATTTGAGAATTAACCGAAATCTTTTTCTTCTCGGATTTTAATTGCACGCCTGCTTTTGTTAAGCGATCAACAAGTCGTTGAGAATGTTTTTCCTTAAAAAACCGAATGATGCTTTCGGCAATTCGCGGCCCTATACCATCAATATTTTCCAAGATCTCCTGAGGAGCATCTTTTAAATCGTTAATCGAAGAAAAATTATCTGCAAGTAATTTGGCAACCCCCTCACCAACAAAACGGATACCTAAACCGAACAACACCCTGTTAAATGGAAGACTTTTGCTTATTTCAATTCCGTCCAATAGATTTTGCGCACTTTTTTCTCCCATTCGTTCAAGCGTAGCAATTTGATCTTTTTTAAGAGCGTATATATCGGCAATATTGTGGATCAAATTTTCATTTACCAGCAGATCAATAATTGCTTCACCAAGACCTTCGATGTTCATTGCTCGGCGTTGTGCGAAATGTTCGATTCGTCCGCGAACTTGAGCCGGACATTCAAAATTCTCGCAATAATACGCCGATTCACCTTCGGGACGAAAGATTTTTGAACTGCACACCGGGCATTTTGACGGAAATTTATACGGTGTTGAATTTCTTTTACGTTTTTTAATGTTCACTGCGGCCACTTTCGGGATGACGTCGCCGCCTTTTTCAATAAATACTGCATCACCAATACGAACATCTAACTCTTTAATAAAATCTTCATTGTGAAGTGTTGCTCTACTAACAGTCGATCCTCCAACAAACACTGGTTCTAGTTCAGCAACCGGTGTAATTGTGCCAACGCGGCCAACTTGAAGTGTTATTGCGTTCAGTTTTGTCTCCATTTGCTGTGCAGGATATTTGTATGCAATTGCCCATTTGGGCGATTTAGCAACGGAGCCAAGTTCTTCTTGATGTTGAATTGCATCGACTTTAATAACAACACCGTCGATATCGTACGGAAGGGAAGAGCGCTTTGTATTCCACAGATCGCAAAATTCCTTAACATCGGAAATTGAATTGCATACCTTAGCATTCTCATTGACAACAAAGCCGAGTTTCTTCAATATATGGAGATTATCAAAATGACTTTTTAATTGCAGATCATTCGTTCGTAGAAAATAAGTGAACATATTCAATCTTCGCTGTGCAACAATCTTTGGATCTTGTAATTTTAAAGTTCCAGAAGTTGTATTGCGTGCATTAATGAATGTTTTTTCACCTAGTTCCGTTTGCCTTTTGTTCATCGTGGCAAAATCTTTTTTGGTCATATAAATCTCGCCGCGGACTTCGAAGTTTTTTGGCAATCCGTTCCCGCTCTC
>JANXZD010000200.1 GCA_025355705.1 Bacteroidota bacterium
GATCTGATGATCCGCGAGAATGCGTCGGTCGGCATCGTCGGATTCGGTATGGATGAAGAAGGGACGGAAACGGTACTGCGGTGGAAGAATTCTATGGTTGCATCCGACGGCGGAGCGTACACACCGTCAGCGAAATCAAATCCACATCCCCGCACATACGGAACGTTCCCCAGAGCGATCGCGCATTATCAGAAAGTGCGCAACGTGTGTTCACTGCCCGAGATGATTCGAAAGATGACATCGATGCCGGCGCAAAAAATCGGATTGAAAGATCGAGGAGTGATCGCTCAAGGAAAAGCTGCTGACGTTGTAATCTTTGATTATTCCACAATCAAAGACAACGCAACTTTTCTCAACCCCCATCAATTTCCAACCGGAATACCGTATGTGATCGTCAATGGTGAATTTGCTGTTGATAATAATTCGATCACGGGAAAGCTTGCAGGAAAAGTATTACGAAGCGGCGGATTTTCGGTATAACGGAATGAGTATTTGTAAAGTGGCGGATGTATTTGTTTCGGAGTTTATTAGAATTACCAAAGCCAAAGTGATACAATGTGTTGATGAGAATTCTGTTTAATCACACTGAACACATACCTTGATATTTGTACGCACAGTTCTACGTTCCACCAAACAGCCTGCCGAAGACGTCGACCGCAAGTTGTACCCAAATGAGCAAGAGCGCTCCAAGAATGGCTGCACAGATGACGATTCGGTAGACGATTTTGTTTACCTTCCTTAGGACAAGGTCACACAGCAAGCCGGTGCCGAGAAGCAGTATTCCAGCGACAATAAAATCCAACAGAGTCCAGTTTACTTCTTTTGTGAATTGCATCGCTATTAATGGTAGGAGCAATATAAGTATTACGATGAACACAATTCCGATCAGTCTTTTGTTCTTCATTCTTACGTGTTCCATTCTCAAATTCAAACCTGCGTGTGTTGCAGACCGTGCAATAATTAAACCCTGAGCAAGCACCGGAATCCCCTGGCGGCATAGTAAGATTCTGCACCGTTGTGATAGGTAAAGACATGATTGTAACGTCGGTCGCAAAAGATTGCCCCACCGAGTTCTCTGATCTCAGCAGGTGTTTTTACCCAACTCGATGTTTTCAAATCGAAGTTTCCAAGTTTCTGAAATTCTCGATACTGTTCTTCCGTTAAAATTTCAATGCCGATTACAGCAGCCATATCAATCGCGCTATTTTTCGGTTTATTTTCCTTCCTTGACTCCAGTGCTTCGCGGTCATAGCAAAAGCTTCTGCGTCCCGTTGGACTCTCTGCTGAACAATCATAAAAAATATATTCACGTGTTTTTTTATCATAACCAACAACATCCGGTTCACCGCCGGTTCGTTCCATTTCATTGAGCGACCACAGTTTTTCAGTTGTAGCTTTCAGCTTTGATTGTACTGTTGCCCATTCAAGACCTTTATGGCGGCTCATGTTTTTTTTAAAACGGGCTTTTAATGTCCTGAGTAATTCTTCACCTTGTTCCGGTGACAACTCTTTTTCATTTCTCTTTTTCATAATGTGTTATTTTGATTTGTTTATAGTATCTTAAAATTGATTTTGTGCTATGTCTGGTTGACTGGGAATTCTTTAGTACCTGGAGTGTATCATTCTCGATCTTCCATTATTATGACTACTTTTCCACGGGCATGTCCTTCTCCAAGATACCGAATTGCTTCAGCAGCCTCATGAAGCGGATACCGTTTATCAATAACCGGTACGATGTTGCCAGCTTCCAGAAGGCCTTTCAAAAAAACCAGATCCTTCTGGTTTAGTTTTGCCGATACGCCACCCATTTTCTTGCCGCCGGATTTTGACATCCATGATCCCAGAAGCATGGCCTCGAAGATCTGAGCCATGGAACCTCCTGCCATAATATAAATGCCCCTGGGCGTTAAAGCACGCTTATAAGCAGAGAGGGAATGATATCCGTTTGCGGCAAGAATTAGTTCGTACTTCAGTCCGCTTTGGGTGAAATCTTCTTTGGTGTAATCAATAACATGGTCTGCCCCGAGAGTGCGTGCCTGATCCAAATTTCTGGTGCTGCACACGGCTGTGACTTCAGCGCCGAAATATTTGGCAAGCTGCACCGCAAACGTTCCAACGCCGCCTGATGCGCCATTGATCAACACCCTTTGCCCCGGATGGATTTGTCCTTCATCGCGCAAACCCTGCAGGGCGGTGACAGCTGCCATCGGGACAGCTGCGGCTTCCTCAAATGATAAATTGGACGGCTTCAAGGCAATTGCACTTTCAGGAGCCGAGACATACTCGGCAAAACTTCCGTTACCGTGTCCGGCCATATCCCCGAAAACCTCATCACCCGGCTGAAACTGCTTGACATTTCTTCCGACCGCTTCGACCCGTCCCGCTATGTCAGCGCCGAGTCTATGGTTTTTTGGTTTGAGCAGCCCGACTCCCATCAGGCGAATCAAGAAGATGTCAGCGGTCAAGAAATGCCAATCATATGCATTAACGGACGCTGCACGAATCTTTATCAGGACCTCATTGTCCTTAGGCGTAGGTTTTTCGACGTCCTTAAGTTGAAGGACATCCGGTGATCCGTACGTTGTGTAAACAATCGCTTTCATAAATATTTTTAAAATCTTTTTATTGTTGTGTCACTAGGTTATTTTGTTATCTTGCTGCCAAGTTGTATACCTAATTTTTCATATTCAATGTCGTTCGGTTCCCAAAGCTCCACTTTGTTTCCCTCTATATCAAGGATATGAACGAATTTTCCATAGTCAACGGTTTCAATGGTGTCCACAACGGTTACTCCATTTTTCTTCAATTCTTTGACAAGTGCATCAAGATTTTCCACTCTGTAATTTATCATAAAGTCTTTTGTCGAAGGTTCAAAGTATTTCGTTTTTTCATTGAACGGACTCCATTGTGTAAATCCCTTTTTGGTGCTGTCCGCACCTTGCCACCATTCAAAAACAGCTCCGTACTTATTAGTATTCAAACCAAGATTGGTTTCATACCATTCTCTCATTTTTGCAGGATCTTTACACTTAAAGAAGATACCTCCTATGCCAGTTACTTTTTTCATAGTTGTCTTGTCGTTAGATTGTTTTGTTATGATTGCATTAAAAGTGAAACCAAAACAGAACGATGCTGCAAGGGCCAAAACAATGAAAATAGTATTTTTCATATTGTCTTTGAATGTATTGAATAATGTGTAATCACTACACTTACCGCAAACGTTTTGCAGCTTTGTGAAGGTGGGGCATTTTTAGCACAAATGTTCATCCGGACCACTGAACTTCGTTTAACCACAAAACTGTCTTCGGAGCACGAAACACCGCCTATTGCAAATGTGCTGTTATGTGCTGGCATCTTACTCTGTCTTTTGTAGCTTGATATAATTTTTTATTCTCTTGTTTCTTGACTTAATAAAATTCATTACTCTTTTTTTATATAGTAGATATTCGTCAATGTCGGGAAATGTTGGACGAATTTTGAAGTCATCAAAGGGCAAATAAAATTTAATTTTATTGTTTTCATCAATCAAATCTTCCAATAAAAAGAAATGGATATAAGTGATAAAATTGTTAAATAAATTGAAGAAATTTTTGTATATCAATAAAGTGTCACAAAGCGGGCTTTTTTTGCCCCATATAAAAGAGACGAATACATTCTAACGTCAAGTCAAATCTATCATCAATTAAACTATTTACTCCACGAGCTTGATTGATAGTATGGTTTCCGTCAATTCTGTTATTTGGGAAAAGAGTATAAGCTCCAATGGTAGAACCTGTGTCAAAAAGTTCATCTACCTCTCTTGTGATTTGTTTTGCAAGCCAATGCTTTCGTTTATGGTTTTTATATGAGTGTGTTATTGCATCGCTACCCAAAAAGAATTCTCCAAGCTCTGACTTATGATATAAATAAGCGCCATTTTTATTATCAAATAATTCAAAGGTTTTACCATTTAACAAAGGTTTACTCCATAACGTCTTATGGTATTGTCGGAGTGTTGGGCTGGTGCTGTCAGGGTCTCCGCCTCTTGCATCGGAGTAAACATTAAAATTTGTGTCAATTATTATTTGTTCCATCCGTTTTAAATTGTTTTGCTTAAGTGTCATTTTCGTTTATTGTCTCAAACGACTATCTTTCGATACGCTGTCGTCTGCTTGCACATAACTTCTGTAAAGACGAATTATTTCGTTTATTCTACCAAAATGGATGGATAGACGCAATAGATATTGCGTTTATTTTTCATACATTACGAATAATTTGATTCGCAAAACCACGTCATTCAATAATAAATAATGATAGAAGTATGAAACTACTACGCTTCGTTCTTGTTTTACCAATATTTCTTTGTTCACAAGAAATTGATCTTAAAAAAGATTACATCAAACATGAATATAATATCCCGATGCGTGATGGAGCAAAGCTCCATACTGTTGTCTATGCTCCTAAAGATTCTGTTGAAAAATATCCGATCATTCTTGGTAGAACGCCATACACTACCGCACCATACGGCGCCGACTATCTGAAAGCCAATGGAAATAATTATTGGATGGCACAGGAAAAATATATTATCGCACTTCAAGATGTGCGTGGAAAATTTCTTTCAGAAGGAGACTATGAAGATGTTCGTCCCATAAATCTTCATAAAAAAATAAACGACGATATTGATGAAAGCACCGATGCGTACGATACTATTAAATGGCTGATCAAAAATATAAAACGTAATAATGGAAAAGTTGGACTGATGGGTATTTCGTATCCCGGTTTTTATGCAGCAGCAGCACTGGTTAATGCTCATCCCGCGCTTAAAGCAGTTTCACCTCAAGCGCCGATCGGAGATTGGTTCCTGGGTGATGACTTTCATCATAACGGCGCACTGTTTTTGGTTGATGCATTTAATTTCTACCGTTCGTTTGGAAAACCTCGTCCTCAACTAACCACTCAATGGCCTGCCGGTTTTGTGTATGAAACTCCGGATGCGTATGAATTCTTGTTGAAGGCGGGATCGATTGCTTCACTAAAGAAAAAATATTACGGTGATACGATTAAATTCTGGAACGATGTCTTCAACCACCCAAACTATGATGAGTTCTGGCAAGCGCGCAATCTTCCACAGCATTTCAGTAATATTCGTCCTGCAGTATTGACAATCGGTGGTTGGTTTGATGCTGAAGATCTGTATGGTACCCTTCATACGTACGATGCGATCGAAAAAAATAACCCATCGGCAAAAAATTCAATAATGATCGGTCCCTGGTTCCATGGCGGATGGGTGAGATCCAACGGAAGCAGACTTGGCAATATTTCTTTCGGTATCAAGAGTTCTGAGTATTATGATTCGCTGATCCGGAAATTTTTCAATTATTATCTTAAAGGAATTGGTGACCTGTCATTGCCGGAAGTCTCTGCATTTGAAACTGGAAGCAATGTGTGGAAGACATATGATTCATGGCCCCCAAAGAATACTGAAAAAAAGAAAATCTATTTGCAGAAAAATGAACAATTATCTTTTGATCACCCAAAAGATTCAATCGGCTTCGACGAATATGTCAGCGATCCGAATAGACCCGTCCCATATACAAATGAAATTACCAACGGCCGCGGGAGAGAATACATGACGGAGGATCAACGGTTTGTTTGGCAGCGACCGGATGTTCTTTCGTATGAAATGAACGTTACCGAAGACATAACAATTGCCGGACCGATCACAGCAAATCTTTTTATTTCTACCACCGGAACAGATGCCGATTTTATTGTGAAAGTGATCGATGTATTTCCACAATCGATGGAAGACGATAAATCAAATCCCACCAATATAAAAATGGGAGGATATCAAATGTTGGTTCGCGGCGAAGTGATGAGAGCACGATACAGAAATAGTTTTGAAAACCCGGAAGCATTAAAACCTGGTGTGGTTGAAAAAGTGAAATTTACTTTGCAGGATATCAACCATACCTTTAAAAAAGGACATTTACTGATGGTGCAAATTCAAAGCAGTTGGTTTCCGTTGGTGGATAGGAATCCACAGAAATTTGTCAATATATATACTGCAAAAGATGAAGATTTTGTGAAAGCTACCCATACGGTCTATCGTTCCGAGAATAACAGCTCAAATTTGGAATTACGGGTTCTAAGGAAATAAGACAAGATTGAATTATTTAAATTTTTTCATTCGCTTTTTGGATGGAATTGTGTATATTTATAATTCCAAAAGTCAATAAGTAATCAGCAAGGAGAGATTTCAATGGCAAAACAGCAGTCGTTTGAGGAAAAAGCCAAAAAAGCCGCAAAAGCGGGTGCTTTGGAGAAAACTATTAAATTTGTTGCGGCGGTAAAAACAGATAAAGGTTCATATCGTTTCAACCAAAAACTAGTCAAGATCAAAGATGAAAAATCTGAAGAAGCAGTGTTAGAAGCTGAATTCAAAAAAATGCAATCAACAGCACACTAATTCTGATAAACGTACACAAGAGTATACAAGGAACCAGAACAATGTCAAAACGATGTGAAGTCTCAGAAGTCGGTCCGATGACCGGACACAATGTATCGCATGCGAACAACAGAACACCGCGTCGCTTTCTTCCAAATCTCCAAAGTAAACGCATTTGGGTTCAGGAACTAAAACGCTACGTGAATGTGAAGTTGACCAGCAAAGCATTGAAGACCGTCACGAAAAACGGCACTGCCGAAATTGCAAAATTGGTTCGCGCAGGTAAAATTTAATCTCTGAAAATGAAGCGCAGAACAAATACATTTGTCTCTGTTATTTTATTGATTGTTTATGGCACACTCACCTTTGTGACTGTGCCTTTACATTTTCATGGAGATCCGCTGTTCACTAGCGGACGCGGCGGGCAAACAATTGTTCAGCATGAAGATGCTCTTCATTGTAAGCATCGCGTCATTGAAATTCATGACGACTGTACGATTTGTTCTTTTGTTTCTCATTCTTCTGTAACTAAAGTTATTGCAGTAATTCCTCAGTTCAATCCAAAAATTGTACATTACACATCCACGTTTTTCCTTACAACAACTCAGAACGTTAATACTTCACATTTTCGTCGCGGACCACCGGTAAATCTCGTTTAATACATCGTTAAAAATATTTTATTCAAAGGAGATTTTCATAATTCATTTTATGAAAAATTATTCGTTGAAAGTATTAATTATTCGGGAAGGTTTATTGTTATGCGACTCTTTAAGTATATTCTTTTAATGTCTGCGTTCGTCTCTGTTGTCATAGCGCAATCGCAATCAGATTCTACTGCAATTGCAGATTCGATACTTACGCTTCAGCTTCAAGCTCAAATGCAATCACAAGTAGTTCCGGTCCAAACAACTCCTGTTGTACGATCAGCACCGTCAACGAATCCGGATATCAGCGCGATTGGTGATTTTCGGACATTATATTCAAGCCAGGGAACTCGAAATGTCGAAACATATTTCCACGGACTCGAAGTGCAGATCAGTTCCGTTGTTGATCCATATGCCGAAGCAAACTTTCTTTTTTCATTCGGGAAAGATTCTCTAAACGGAAATTTTTCTGCGGGATTGGAAATCGCAACGTTAACTTCGTTATCATTGCCCTATTCGTTACAAGTAACTCTCGGAAAATTCAAACCACATTTTACAAAAGTAAATACGCTCCATCCTCATGCATTTAGTTTTGTCGAATTTCCAACAATGATCAAAAATTATTTTGGCGATGAAGGATTATTTATGGAAGGAATGTCGGCGAGTGTTCTCGTTCCAAATCCGTGGGATTTTTATCAAGAACTTGATGTCGAAATAGGCCGAAGTGAGTCAACTCCATCGTTGGATAACGGATCGAGTAATCGCCTTCTCTATTCGGTACATTTGAATAATTTTTTCGAACTTTCCGAGAATTCAACACTCGGAATAGGATTATCGGGATTGACCGGAGTGAATGCGATTGACTTGCCGACAACAATGGCGGGATTTGACGTTACGTATAAATGGAAACCGGTTCAGTTCAACACCTATAATTCTTTCACATGGCAAACGGAAGCATTGATCTGTAAAACCGATGCTTCTGTTACGAAGACAATCCAAACATACGGGGCGTATACATTCTTTGAATATCAGATTGAAAAAAGAACATTTGTTGGTACCCGTTTTGATTATTCCGGTCTGCCGGGTTTGGAAAAGTCGGACGGACGAACGGCATCGTTACTTCTTCGGTTTCAACCGACTGAATTTCAAATCCTTGCTTTAGAATTCCAAAATGTAAACAGGAATTATGCTCCAAGTTTTAATCAGGTTGTCTTCAGAGCAATTTTCGGCATTGGCACACATGCCGCCCATGCATATTAATTCAATTCTATCTTTATGGAGAAAAGTTCTATGAAAAAAAATATTATTTTTATTCTATTAATAATGTTAATGGTTTCCATATCCTATTCGCAATTAAAAGTAGTTACAACCATTACCGATCTGAAAAGTATCGCAGAATTTATTGGCGGCGACAGAGTTGATGTTTTTTCAATTGCAACAGGATATCAAAATCCTCATTTTGTCGATCCTAAACCAAGTTACATCCTGAAATTATCAAAAGCGGATGTATTCATTACCGTTGGACTTGATCTTGAGATCGGCTGGGTTCCGCCGTTATTGAACAGCGCCCGCAATCAAAAGATCCAAAAAGGGGGAGAAGGATATGTGGATGCTTCCACGAATATTCCGTTGTTGCAAATTCCTTCAAGTGTGAATCGAGGAGAAGGAGATATTCATATCTTTGGTAATCCCCATTTCTGGCTCGATCCGTTAAATGGAAAGATCATTGCTCAAACAATTACGAATACTCTTTCTCGATTGGATCCGGAACATCAAACACAGTTTCAATCGAACTTGAAAAAATTCAATGAAACTGCTGATGCAAAGATCAAAGAGTGGGAAAGCAAATTGAGCCGGTTCAAAAATACGAAAGTTATCGCCTATCATAATGAATGGCCTTATTTTGAACAGCGTTTCGGATTGAAGATCGTAGATTTCCTTGAACCGAAACCCGGGATTCCGCCAACACCATCGCAGCTCGCGAAGATCATCAATGTGATGAAGCGTGAACAGATCAAGATCATCATCAATTCGCCGTACTTTACTGCAGAATCTGCCGATCTCGTTGCAAGAAATTCAGGAGGCAAGGTTGTTACGCTTGCAACATCAGTTGGAGCGACACCCGCAATTAAAACGTATTTTGATCTATTTGATTATAACGTCAATCAACTTGTTTCCGCACTTCAATAGAGGAATTATTATGTCAGACATGTTCACACAGGAATTTATTTTCAATGCTTTAAAGATCAGCATCATTATGGGACTGTTGCTTTCATATCTTGGAGTCCATGTGGTTGGCCGAGGAATTGTCTTTGTTGATCTTGCACTCGGTCAAATTTCGATGCTTGGAGTTGCATTTGCTAATTTCATTGGAAAAGATCAAACGCTCATCTCCATAATATTTACCATGGTGGGCGCGTTCTTGCTGTCGTTCATTAAGATCAAAGATAAACGGCTAAAACAAGAAGCGATCATTGGAATTGTCTACGCTGTTGCATCAGCAGCGACGGTATTATTCATATCCAAATCACCTCATGGTGATTCAGATATTTCGGAAGTATTATTTGGAAGTGTATTCACTGTAACAAATGAACAAATAACAACAATGGCTGTTACATTCGGGCTTATTGGATTGGTTCAAATAATCTTCAGGAAGAAATTCTTTGGACTCACGGAAAAATTTGAAAATCATCAAATTGAAGATGTTGGTGTTTTCGATCTATGGAACTTTCTGTTCTATCTTTCTATCGGATTGTCAATTGTTCTTGCAGTACGAAGCGCAGGAGTGATTCCGGTCTTTTCGTTTCTTATCATTCCACCGGTTGCAGCGATATTAGTTTCAAGAAAAAAGAATGCAATGGTCATTATCTCGATGCTGGTTGCAGTGTTCGGAAGTTTTTTCGGTCTGTTTTTTTCAACACATTATGATTTTCCGGCAGGATCATCTGTCGTTGCAATTTTAGGCGCAATATTCGGATTGTTGGCAATTGTACGGTGGGGAATTAATTTATTCTCTTCCAAATAGGGACAACAATATCATTTTAAAAAATAAAACCCTGCAATTGCGGGGTTTTATTTTTCGTATAAATTGTTTATGTCGGCTTTAGAAAGATCAACTAAAAATTCTGCGATCTTTTTTGAAGTTGCTTCGCTGAATTGCTTTCCTTTTTCTGCCGTAGCTGCTTTAGGGTTTCCAACACCGGTATCTTTTGAAATGTTCGTCCATTGACGCGGAGCCCACGCTAATCCATTGCGAAATCCTTCGATATGGAATCGTTTTTCTTCACCTGAACCTGCTTGGTCAAGTGAAAGAACAAGATCAGGAGCAATGTGCATAATCATACTCGTTTCTAACTCTCCGGCGTGATCTCCCGGTTCGGCAAAGAATTGCTTTGACGGTGCGGCAACGTACCAATTCAATGCGCAGAGAAATATTTTCAACTTTGGCTGTAACTCCCGGATGATGGTTTTAAAATCATTTCCGCCATGTCCGTTAAGAATAACAAGTTTTTGAATGTTATGCACCTGCAGCGTTTGCGCAATATCAAAAAGAATCGCTGCCTGTGTTGAAGGATTGACATGAAGACAGAACGGAATATCCAACTGTCCCGACTGAACACCAAACGGAATTGTTGGTAAGACGATCACTTTTGCTCCTGCATCCCACCCTTGCCGTGCAGATTCAGCGGCGATATAATCACACTCCAATGTATCTGTTGAATAGGGAAGATGATAATTGTGTGCTTCTGTTGCAGCCCATGGTAAAATAGCTGTGTCATATATTGTCTCTTTGACGTTTTTCCAGTTTGTTTCTGCTAAGATGTAGGGACGGATTGGCATTGGTCATTCCTAAAAAATGAAATTATTTCGGAAAGTGTACAGATTTGGTTGAGAAAAAACAAGAGTGGATTTTGGTTCTCATTAAAGGGCGCAATGAATAGATTTGCGCCCTTTGTGTCTCCATTCGTTTTAGGGAATTGTAGGAGTTGTTAATTT
>JANXZD010000207.1 GCA_025355705.1 Bacteroidota bacterium
AAATATTACGAATTTTGCGACGCTCCACAATGTGTAATGGATTCGATCTTTGCGGCGCCGCTGATCTATAAAACGGGTGATTCAACATTGTATAGTGATATGGGATTGATCACGACCGGAAAGATCATCGAGAGAGTGACCAGAACGACATTAGCAAATTACGTTGATTCGGTATTTTTCAAACCACTGGGAATGAAAAATACAATGTATAATCCTCCGGTTGAATTGTGGAAACGTGTCGTACCGACGGAAGTCGATTCGTTTTGGAAGAAAACGTACATTGCCGTGCGCGGAAGAGTTCATGATGAGAATGCGGCGACACTTGGGGGAATTTCCGGACATGCAGGATTATTTTCCACTGCATCTGATCTTTCAAAGATCCTGCAAATGGAATTGAATTACGGAAAATATAATGGAAAGCGATATCTCGATTCTACAACGATCGCAGCGTTTATCAAACAGCAATCACCCAACAGCAGTCGCGCAATCGGCTGGGATACGCGAGATGTCGGTCGATCATTCTCCGGTCAATACACTTCACCGATAACATTTCTTCACACCGGATTTACCGGAACATCGGTCGTTGTCGATCCGACAAAGAATATCATTGTTATTTTTTTAACGAACAGAGTCTATCCGACAAGAAATAATTTAAAGATATCACGTGTTCGCCCTGCGGTTCATGATGCGATTTTCAAAGCGATAAAATAGAGAAACAATCAGTGTTTTCCTGCAAAAAAGCAGTTTTTTCCCCGCCGAAAAAATCGTATCTTTTCTTATAAATTATTAACAGGAGCTTCCAGGTTTCTAAAACCTGGAAGCTCTTTACAACTATGGAGTGTATATGCCTACCAAATTTAAGAACGAACCATTCACGGATTTCTCTAAACCGGCAAATAAAAAAGGGATGAAAAAAGCACTTGCCAAAGTTCGTGCAGAACTTGGTCAGGAACATCCCATCGTGATTGGCGGAGAGAGAATCACTACTACGGAGAAATTGTATTCGTACAATCCCGGAAAACCGAATGAAGTGATTGGGATTCATCAGAAAGCGAATATTGATCTTGCAAATAAAGCAATTGAAGCAGCTGCAAAGGCATTTGAAACTTGGAAGTATGTTCCTGCAAAAAAACGTGCTGACTATATCTTCAAAGCTGCAGCATTGATGCGTAAACGAAAATTTGAATTCTGCTCCATGCTTACATATGAAGTCGGTAAATCGTGGGCAGAAGCGGATGCAGATACTGCTGAAGCGATCGATTTCTTGGAATTTTACGGACGAGAAATGCTCCGTCTTGCAGCACCCCAACCGCTGATAAAAACAGTCGGTGAGAAAAACGAATTACGATATATTCCGCTTGGCGTCGGGGTTTGTGTTCCGCCATGGAATTTTGCGCTTGCGATCTTAGTCGGTATGACTTCTGCCGCAGTTGTTGCCGGAAACACGGTTGTCTTAAAACCATCCAGCGATTCACCGACAATTGGTTATAAATTCTTTGCATTGATGGAAGAAGTTGGTTTACCAAAAGGGGTCATCAATTATATCACTGGACCGGGTGGAGCGGTCGGTGACACTATGGTTGCACATCCGAAGACACGATTTGTTTCATTCACCGGTTCAAAAGAAGTTGGTGTTCACATCAACGAACTTGCCGCGAAAGTAGTTCCGGGTCAAATATGGTTGAAACGAGTTGTTGCAGAAATGGGTGGAAAAGATTCTATTCTTGTTGATAACGAAACGGATCTTGATTCAGCAGCACAAGCGACCGTTGCATCGGCATTCGGATTTCAAGGACAAAAATGTTCCGCTGCTTCTCGTGCAATTGTCGTCGAATCTGTCTATGATAAATTTGTTGAGAAGGTTGCTGAACGGACAAAGAAGTTGAAAGTGGGAGCACCGGAAGATTTCACAAATTATATGGGTCCGGTCGTCAATAAAGGGTCAATGGAAAAGATATTGAATTACATCGAAACCGGCGTAAAAGAGGGTGGACGAATTGTAGCAGGTGGAAAACGAGTCGGTACTGACGGATATTTCATTGAGCCGACCGTTATTGCGGATGTCGATCCGAAAGCAACAATTTCACAGGAAGAGATTTTCGGTCCGGTCATGGCGATCATCAAAGCAAAGAATTTCGATCACGCGCTTGAGATTGCGAACAATACGGAATTCGGTCTGACCGGCGGTGTCTGGACGAAAAATAAAAAGAAACAAGAACGCGCAAAGAACGAATTCCACACCGGAAATTTTTATATTAACCGGAAGATCACCGGCGCACTCGTTGGTGTTCATCCGTTCGGCGGAT
>JANXZD010000208.1 GCA_025355705.1 Bacteroidota bacterium
GTACGCTTCCAATATAGATTTAAGCAAATATAGATTCTCTTGTTTATCGTCCACAATTAATATTTTCATAATAAATTACCCCTCTTTAATAATAGTTCACGAGGAAGAAATGCTTCCATTTGCGAAACAAATGTATCCGGATTGATTGGCTTTTCAATATAACCCGAGGCACCGGATTCGATTGCCTTTTCTTTATCGCCAGGCATGGCGTATGATGTAACAGCAATAATTGGAGTTTGTTTTAATTTTTCAATTTCCCTTATCTTTACTGCAACTGTATAACCATCCATTCCTGGCAGCTGAATATCAAGAAGGATAATATCCGGGGTTGATTCTTTTGCAGCAACAATGCCCGTCGTTCCGTTATATGCTTGGATTATTTCGTAATTTTCGTTTTGGAGAAGGTATGTAAGCATATACATGTTCTGTTCATTGTCTTCAATTATCAATATTTTGTTCTTCATAGATATTTCCTGTACGTCAATTGTTTCATGGTGGGTTATCTCACAAAGGTACCGTAACGGTAAAGATACTGCCTATACCTGCTTCACTTTCAACAGTAATTGTTCCATTCAATTTTTCAATAAGTTTTTGGCTTATTGATAAACCAAGACCCGTCCCATCATGGTTGCGGGTGAGCCCCGTATCAATCTGGCTGAATGGTTTAAAAAGCTTACTCATATCTTCATTTTTAATTCCAATACCGGTATCAATCACTTTTGTAATAACATTACCATCTATAACTTGGCAATCAATTTTTACAGTTCCGTGATCAGTGAATTTTATCGCATTATTGATCAAGTTTAACAACACTTGTCCGATCCGTCTTTCATCACTGTTAATCTCTATAACGTCATTGGAAATACCCAATTGAATCTTGATCTCTTTTTTTTCAGCAAGTGGTTGAACTGTTACTACAATATTTTTGAGTGTCTTACCATAATCAAATGTATTAAATGAAACTACCAACTGTCCTGCTTCTATCTTAGAGATATCAAGGACATCATTAATGAGATCAAGCAAATGATGGGCACTACCTTTTGCCATTCCTAATTGTTTTTGCTGCTCGTCATTTAATGGTCCAGCAATACCTTTCATCAATATCCCAGTGAAACCAATGATTGAATTAAGCGGTGTCCGTAATTCATGAGACATCGTTGCAAGAAATGCAGATTTTAAACGGTCAGCAGATTCTGCACGTTCTTTGGCAATTTTCAATTCCGCAGTCCGATCATACACCATCTCCTCAAGATGTTCATGATATTTTTTTAACTCATCTTCAGCACGTTTTCGTTCTGTGATGTCGCGATCAATTCCCATAACAAACTGGCGACCGTCAAGAGTAAGCAAACACATTGACGTTTCAATTGGGAATAGAGTACCATCCTTACGCCGATGAATCGATTCTTGTGTAACCGAATTATGATGCTGTAAATACTCAATAAATTGGTGACGTCCTTCAGCATCATCTACAATTTTTGTGGTCTGTTCTAAATGCAATATATTAATACTTCGTCCAATCAGTTCTTCGTGTGAGTAACCATTCATAACGCATGCAACTTGGTTACAATCATAAATTTCAAGAGTGTTTGCATCCGTAATGAAAATTGCATCCGGGTTGATCTCAAACAGTGTCTTGAATTTTAAAAAATTCTCTTTCAATGACTCTTCGATCCGTTTGCGTTCGGTAAGGTCATTAATAACGGCAACCCGTGAGGCTCGACATTCATATGAAAATCTATGCGAATGAGCTTCTATGATAATTTGTGTACCATCTTTTTTCAGATGATGCCATTCTCCCGCATAGGCATGTCCTTTTAATGTTTTAGTGAAGTCAGAAATTTTTTCTCTTTCATGTTTGGGATACAGATCAGTGAGAAGCATTGTTAATGCTTCTTCATTGCTGTATCCATAATGAGCAACAAAAGCATCGTTTACGGCGAGAATAGAGAGACCGTCTAATTCGTAAATCAACATCGGCACAGGATTTTGTTCAAATAAATACCGATAGCGCGATTCGCTTTCCCGAAGATCCGTTAAAACAGATTCCCGTTTTCTTTGTTCCTCAACAATTACCTGAAATCGAACTATGAGATACATAAAAATCATAAAAAGAAGTAACAACGCTATGATGACAAACAATAAGTTTGTCCTGAATCCAGAAAGTGTAGCAGTTATCTCGTCTTCGGGTGTTGCAATAACGATACTCCAGAATGTATTATTGAAAGAAACTCTTTTATAAACCGCATGCATAATAACATTTTCACCGGATGTATCACGGCCGCTATGATAATGGTATGCCGTGACTCCTTCTTCACCCTTATGCGTTTCATTGATCAGCGAAATTATTTCAGGAAAATCTTTATATGTCTCATAGACATTTTTCCCGATATGACCAAGAAATGGAGATGAAATCTCTATCCCGTTTTCACTTACCACCCACCCATAACCGCTTTCTTTGACTCGTATGTTCTCAATGTATTTTTGTGCAATCTTGTCAAAAGACAAAAGGAAGGCTAGTGTTCCATCGTAATGACCATTTTTGAATACGGGAGCATGGACAGCAACTGTTCTAAACCCTTGAACGGTATTAAATACATCACTGACCACAATCTTATGAGTTTTCATACTTAAACGTACATGGTCCTGATACGAGATATCTGTTCCTATCGATTCTATGTACGGAAATGTGAAAATAATTTTCCCTTTTGCGTTCATGCGAGTCACGCTCTTGATTTCGTCAGAATTGATCATCTGGTAATTTGACATGATCTTTTTTCCGAAGGAATTTGATTCGATAATTTCAGGAAATAGGGAGAGATAATTCAACGTGCCGGTTACATTTGAAACGTAGTCTTTAATTCCTGTCGCTGCTTGTCGGGCCAAGACGGTCTGACTGAAGTTCATGTCCTGAATAATTTTTTCTTTTACAACTGTGTAGACGGTGTAAAGACCTAATGCAAATAAGATCGAGACGGCGAAGAAAATAAGTATGAAGGATTTTTGAAATTTCATGCTGATTTTTCAGTAAAGACGAAATAATCAATTACAACCTAATGAAAACACAATAGCAAATAGATCAATTAGCCGATTATTTGGTTTGATTAACCATGATTGCATAAAACCAATAATTATCTGCTGAAGACGATTTTTTAAAATTTATTGCAATGTTAATATCCGCCATTGTTCAAACCAATAGATTGTTGGATAGCTATTCTAACTGCGATAAGAGTTCAAATACAGTTATTGTTGCATACTTACTTCTGTATAAGCTTTCTTCGAATACTATCTAACGCATAATGATTTTATGCCCAATTGAGCACTCAAATGGTACAAATTACGATTTAATAAAAGGCAAAAATAAATGAAGCTATTATGAAAGGTTCTGTCCATTACAAGTCCGTTGCAATGCAAGCACGACCGATGAACAACACATTGGGACGGAGGTTAAATCGAATAAATGGTATATAATAACATATCTTTTTCTTACTCTTTATGCAAGCACAATTAGCTTCTCAAATCAATTACTGATGTACAAATATTGAAACAAATTATTAAAAGATTATATGTGCAAAATGGCTTTAATTTGGGTAAAATATCCATAACGATGGAATGAAATTTACCGCGCTTAATGAATGAGGATATCCGAAAAAATCGTTAACGCTTGCGTTAGCAAATTTCAGATCTGAGCATTTCGAGGGTAAAGAAGTTAAAAAATTTTGTTAACACTAGTGCGGAAGGCGGGACTTGAACCCGCACACCTTTCGGCGCCACCCCCTCAAGATGGTGTGTCTGCCAATTTCACCACTTCCGCATGTAACAAATTCAACACTGAAAACAAATACTTATTTTTGTACCGAGAGCCGGACTTGAACCGGCACGTCCCTTGCGAGACTCAGGATTTTAAGTCCTGTGCGTCTACCAATTCCGCCATCCCGGCAAACGTTGAGGTTATTGGAGGCGCCGATCAGATTCGAACTGATGCATAAAGGTTTTGCAGACCTCTCCCTTACCACTTGGGTACGGCGCCAAACTAAAATCCCGTCACATACTTCGGGACGGGCTCGTTAGAGCGGGAAACGGGACTCGAACCCGCGACATCAACCTTGGCAAGGTTGCGCTCTACCAACTGAGCTACTCCCGCAAAAATCTGATACAAATATAATGAACGAACAATCGTAAGTCAAGAATAAGTATGATACTAACGAGAAATTTCAAGTATTTCGTACTTAAGAATACCAGCAGGAACTTTGATCTCAGCAATTTCACCAACCGCTTTCCCCATTAACCCTTTTCCAATGGGAGAAGTTGTAGAAATTTTATTCTGATCAAAATCCGCTTCTTCGGGAGAGACCAATTGGTACTGAATTTTTTTTCCAGATTTTTGATCTTTTACTTTTACTTTTGAGAAAATATACACCTTATCGATAGAAATATCTTTGCCATCAATGACTCTTGTCTTTGAAAGTGTTTCTTCAAGTTTGGCAATACGATATTCCAAATGTCGTTGCTCTTCACGTGCAGCATCATACTCAGCATTTTCACTTAAGTCGCCGTGACCTCGAGCTTCGGCTATCTTTGCAGCAACTTGTTTACGACCGTCAATTTTCATATCGCGGAGATCTGCTTCAAGTTCTATAAATTTTTCTTTTGTTAAATAAACGATATCACTCATAAGAATTCTAACGAACAATTTTTGTGGTTATGAAAAACAAAAGCCATCGTCCGATTGGACAATGGCTGATTTTATTAATATGAATTTATACTAATTTACACGCAGAAGCAAGATTTTTTTATTTCACTTCTGAAAGGATTAAATGACCTAATTTATCACGTTTCGTTTTGAGATATCGTTCATTAGTATGATTGGCTATTACTTCGATAGGAATTCGTTCTGTCACTTCAATGCCAAATCCCTTTAAGCCAATAATTTTTTTAGGATTATTTGTTAACAGGCGAATTTTTTTTACGCCTAAATCTAAAAGCATTTGTGCAGCAAGGCTATAATCTCGCACATCTGCATGGAAACCAAGTGCCTCATTAGCTTCAACAGTATCTTTACCCTCATCTTGAAGTTTATACGCTCGCAATTTATTCATCAATCCAATTCCTCTTCCCTCCTGCCGCATATAAAGAACGATCCCATTCCCTTCTTTTTCAATTATTGACATTGATGTATGTAACTGTTCATTACAATCACACCGTTGTGAACCAAAAACATCGCCAGTTAAACATTCAGAGTGAACTCGAACAAGAACTGATGTTGTAGAATCGATAACACCTTGCACGAGAGCAAGATGTTCTTTTTCATCAACTGACGATTTATACATTGTCACATCAAATTTTCCATTTTTTGTAGGAAGTGTAGTTGTAACAACTTTTTCAATTAATTTTTCACGATGACGTCTATACTCAACGAGATCTTCAATGGAAATAATTTTCAGATCAAATTGTTTTGCAATTTTAACCAACTCCGGAAGCCGTGACATTGTCCCGTCTGCATTCATAATTTCAACCAATGCCCCTGCAGGATACAATCCGGCAAGTATACACAGATCAACCACTGCTTCAGTGTGTCCGGCTCGACGAAGAACGCCTCCTTCTACAGCACGCAGAGGAAAAATATGTCCCGGACGTCCATAATCAATTGCTCTCGTATTCGACATCGTCAACGTTTTAATAGTTTTAGCTCGATCTACTGCAGATACTCCTGTCGTTGTTCCGTGAAGAAAATCAATCGGGATAGTAAAAGGAGTTTCATGGAGCGATGTATTATTCTCCACAATAGAATCAAGATGGAGTTCCTCTGCGCGCTTAGCAGTTATTGAGGCACATAAAATCCCGCGTCCTTGAGTTACAAAAAAATTAACAATCTCCGGAGTGATGAGTTCTGCAGCGACAACAAAGTCTCCTTCGTTTTCACGATCTTCGTTATCAACAACAATGATGATTTTCCCAGCACGAAGGTCTTGAATTGCTTCATCAATTGTATTTAGATTGGGTAACATTATTGAGTTACGCCTTCTACTTCACCTTGTTTATTGACAACTGAGATAGAATTCTTTTCAATTTTAATTTTCACATTGTCAGCGATTTCAATCAACATTGTTTTTTCTTCAACAGCAATTACTTTGGCGTGAACACCGCCAGATGTGATGATCTTATCCCCTTTTTTAACTTGGGTAAGTAGAGCTTCTCGTTCTTTTTGTTTTTTTTGCTGTGGACGGATGATCATAAAATAAAAAATACCGATGATGAGTGCGAACATGATCAATGTGCTATATATTTCACCCCCACCTTGACCTTGTTGTGCAGGTGCCATTGCTAAAACTTGATTAAACATTGTAACTCCTTTATTCTATTAGATTTATGGATCTGATTTACGTTAAATTTGAATAGCTATTCTTTCTAAAATTTCTTTTTTCCATTGTGAAAAATTATTGCTTAGAATCTGTTTTCGTGCTTCTCTCATCAACCAAAGATAATATGATAGATTATGAATGGATGCGAGTTGTAGTCCTAAAATTTCATTTACCTGAAAAAGGTGTCTAATATATCCTTTGGAAAAATTCTTATTTGTATAACTCTCAAAGTCAGTATCAAGTGGTGATTCATCCGTCTTCCATTTGGCATTACGGATGTTTATCCTGCCATTTCGCGTAAAAATCATCCCATTTCGACCATTTCGCGTTGGTATAACACAATCAAACATATCAATCCCTCGTTCGATACTCTCCAGCAAATTTTCGGGAGTTCCTACTCCCATTAAATAACGAGGTTTTTCTTTTGGCAAAAACTGAGATGTAAATTCTGTTAGTTCATACATCATTTCAACAGGCTCGCCAACGGCAAGACCGCCTATTGCATAGCCTTCAAAGTTTAGATCCACCAACGATTGAGCACTTTGTTGGCGGAGATGTTTGTAAATCCCTCCTTGTACAATTGCAAACAAAGCTTGATCGTGCCCGTATAATGGTGCAGAATTATTAAGCGCCTGCTGACAAAGTTTTGCCCACTTCACAGTTAATTTGTTGGACTCTCGAGCATATTCTTCTTCACAGGGATATGGAGGACATTCATCTAGAGCCATCATTATATCGGACCCAATAGCTCTTTGTATACCAACAACACTTTCAGGAGTAAAGAAATGAGATGATCCATCAAGGTGGGACTTGAATGTAACACCATCCTGTGAAATTTTTCGTAGTTCTGATAAAGAAAAAACCTGATAACCACCGCTATCGGTGAGAATTGGTTTATTCCAATTCATAAAGTTATGAAGTCCACCCATTGACTTCATAACTTCCATCCCAGGTCGCAAATATAAATGATATGTATTACCGAGGATGATCTGTGCACCTAGTTCAATCAGTTCTCTTTGCTCAACTGCTTTAACAGTTCCTTGTGTCCCTACTGGCATGAATATCGGAGTTTCGATAATACCATGATCTGTTACTAAAACTCCCGCTCGAGCGGCTGATTCTGTGTGAACGAGGTTAAACTTCATTACTTCAATTTACAAAAATATGATTGCTATTTCAATGAACTAATTTAAAACAATCTGTCTTCTATTTTTTTCAAAAAAGGTATTTTTAGAAACAAGGAGAAATCAGAGTTCTGTCTTTTCCTGTTTCTCTTTACCTTCTATTACCGCCCACATTTCATCGGTAGTTTTAGCAAGTCTTTCTGCAAGACTGAGCAATATCTTGTGGGCGATATCCGGATGATTACGTACAACTTCGTCCACACTGCTTTCAATAACCATTACCTCGGAATCGACAATAGCGACCATTGTGGCTGTTCGCGGACGGGCAAGTAAACCGCTCAACTCTCCAAAAATGACTCCTCGTTCTGAGAACTCGCCCACGTTACGTTCACCTTTGTAAACTCCAATTCTGCCTTCAACTAAAACATACCAATCAAATGTTAAATCACCTTCTTTAGTGATGATTTCACCTTTTTTAAAGGTTTGTTTTTTCTGCACTAATCCCATAAAAACTCCTTTGTAATTTACGGCGATAAACGATTAATTGACCACACACCTTTGATATTTTTATATGATATTCGATCATGAAGCCTGTTTGTCCGACCCTGCCAGAATTCAAATTCGTCAGGAATAATTCTTAAGCCCCCCCAAAATGGAGGAAGAGGTATTTCGCCATTCTTAAATTTTTCAAGCATCTCTCCGAAAGCTTTTTCTAACAACGAACGCGCTGAGATAACACTACTTTGTTGTGATGCCCATGCACCTAATTGACTGTCGATCGGTCTTGAACGGAAATATTCAAACGATTCAGCAGCTGTCACTTTTTCTACTCTGCCAACTATTCTTATTTGTCGTTCTAAAGGTTCCCAGAAAAATAATAATGCCGCTTGAGGATTCTCTGCAATATCTTTTGCCTTCGAGCTTTCGTAATTTGTGAAGAATACAAAACCTTTTTCATCGAACTGTTTCAGTAACACTGTTCGTGCCGATGGACGCCCGGATTTATTGGCAGTCGCTATTGTCATTGCATTCACTTCGGGAATTTTCGACGTAACTGCTTCTTTGAACCATTCATCAAATTGTACAAATGGATTTTTGTCAACATCATTTTCATCGAGTGTTCCCTTTTTATATTCCGTTCGAATATCGGCAAGATGTATTTTCTCAATGTCCATTAATCAAATATAATCAAAAATATCTCGTCGTCCATACAGTTTAAAGTAAAAACACCACACTGAATTATTGTTCAATGTGGTGTTAGGCCATAAATTGCCGCTTTATTATTTACTTTTATCAGGGAATGGCGGCGGCGGTGTAAGTTTCACCGGATTTTTTTTCA
>JANXZD010000210.1 GCA_025355705.1 Bacteroidota bacterium
GACCCTTTGATTGTAATACTTCTGCTTCTCGCAGTTTGTTGATGATTGTTTCTGCGGTGTGTTTCTTTTTGCCCATTGCTGACCCCTTTCTTGATGTTTTCCAATATATCAAATTGGATCATCTTTTGGGGGGCAGGTCAATCCGGACAGCGCTTGTAAGATTTCTTTTCCCTTTTAGAAGAGCATGTTCTGCTACTTGAAAAAAAAGGCTTTCGGTCAAAAGAGGAGGAAGTATTTTTTCTCCGCCGGCTACTGCTCGAATTGTTTTGATCACATCTTCAAGCGTTGCGTTCTTCAAAATAAAACCCTCGACTCCTGCTTGCACGAATTCCATAATATCCGACTGTACGGGATTAAGACCCATTCCGATAATTTTGATATTGGAAAATTCTTTCTTCAATAACTGAACTACATCCAAACTGTTTTGACTCTCCAAACCAAGATCAATCAACACTACATCCGGTTTTGCCGTACGTGCTTTCAATAAGGCATCATCCCTGCCGTCAGAAACAGACACAACGATAACATCTTTCTGTCCGTTGATCATCGCAGTAATACCATCACACAAAATGCGGTTATCCTCTATAAGTAGTATTCTGATTTTAGACATAGACAATTTTATTTGAACTTTTGTTTTATTTGCCACAACAGATTTTTATGTGAACATTAGTTTGTTAGATTCTTTGAGTCCTAACCCAACCAAAACACGTTCTCTATTTGAAAGATCACCAATAATGTTCCTCTCCGGCAGCGGTAATTTACGTACCAATGTCGGGATGGCAACAATTTGGTCATCGTGTGCAATGTGTGGATTCTGCAAAAGATCAATCACTTTTATTTGGTAATTCCCTTTTAACTGTTCTTCACAAATTAATTTAAGATTATTGATTGCAGTAACGGCTTTTGGAGTCTGCCCAACGACATACAAATTCAAATCCCATTTGGGATTTTCTGATTTGACTGACCGTTCTTTTTGCCGGATCGTGTTCGATTTTTCGTGTTCAATATTCACTTATGTTCCTTTAGATATTTTTTTCTTATTTATATCGGATATTTTTATTGATACATCACCCCTTCGACTCTTACCCATTTTTATCTTGTCTTGAGTGAAACGTTCATTTATTGCTTTTTCAATCCCGATAACTTTAAGTGCATCTGATTCTTCGGCTTCAAATTCTGATCGTAACACAACAATCTGAGCTTCCAATGCATCGCGTTTACGTTCTAATCCAAATTGTTTAGTTCCGATCTCTTGCTGACGCAATAATTGTTCAGCCTCGTCTTTCGTTTCTTGTGATAATCGCGCCGAACCGGTCAAAACACCTTCTGAACCAACATACACATCGAGCAACTCTATACCATGATTTGTCAGTCTAAACTCGCGAATCTGATTGGAGTGCGCCATACCGCGTGATTTCAGTACATACAATCCTCTGTTCCGTTCGCCTCCAATTTCTAAATCACGAACAAGCAGCCATGTATCAATCAAAGATGAAATGTACACATCGGTCGATTCCATATTATCATTCCCAGAAGTAAGACTTGTGAAGAATGCAGTGACCCGTTTCATCTTTAAAAAATCTACAAGGCGTACCAACATTATATTGACTTCAGTTTGGTTCTCTCCCAATACGAATGCATTAATAGGATCAAGAATAACGATGCTCGGTTTAAATTCATTGACTAATTTTATACTCGTTGACAGATGAGTTTCTAAACCATAAAGTGTCGGTCGAGTTGCATGAAACTGAAGCAATCCTTTTTTTACCCACGGTTCTAAATCTATTCCGATGGAGCGCATATTGCGGACAATCTGATTTGGAGATTCTTCAAACGTGAAAAAGAGGACGCGTTCTCTCCGTTTGCATGCCGCTTCAACAAATTGTGCAGCAATGCTCGTCTTACCTGTACCGGCTGTGCCTGAAACAAGAACTGTGCTGCCGCGAAAGTAACCTTTGCCGGAGAGCATAGTGTCGAGACGTGGAATACCGGTAGAAATTCTCTCTTGAGATGAAAAGTGATCAAGTCCCAGAGAAGTGACAGGAAGGACAGAAAAACCATCTTCATCAATAAGAAAAGGATACTCGTTCGTGCCATGCGATGAACCGCGATATTTTACAATACGCAATCGTCGTATGGATGATTGATCAATCACGCGATGATCCAGAAGAATGACGCAATCGGAAACGTACTCTTCCAATCCCTCACGTGTTAAAGCACCTTCGCCTCGCTCTGCGGTAACTATTGTAGTTACCCCTTTCTTTTTCAGCCATTGGAATAGCCGATGCAGTTCCTTACGCAGTATTAGTGGATTTGGCAATTCTGAAAAGAGTGTTTCTATTGTATCCAGTACAACACGTTTTGCATCAATCTTTTCAATTGCAGAATGGATCCTAATGAACAATCCTTCCAGATCGTATTCACCGCTTTGTTCAGTCTCACTTCGTTCAACGTGAATATGTTCAAGCCAAATCTTTTTGCGCTCTACAAGTTGGTCTAAATCGAATCCTAACGAAGCAACATTTGCTGTAAGTTCTTTTTCTGTTTCCTCGAATGATATAAAAACACCCGGTTCATTATACAGTGTTGCTCCGCGCACGAGGAACTCCATTGCAAAAAGAGTCTTTCCGCAACCGGCACCGCCGCATATAAGCGTTGGTCTCCCTTTCGGCAACCCTCCACCCGTGATTTCATCCAATCCTTGAATACTGGTAGGAGATTTTGGAAGTGTATTACGATGAGATGGTGTTTCTTTTTTCTTCATGATATTTTATCTCCGGGTATATTTTTGTTTTTCTTACCAATAATAAATTCTGTTGCAAATAGTTCCGCTTAACACCAGATGTTCATTGATTAACAAGACAAT
>JANXZD010000245.1 GCA_025355705.1 Bacteroidota bacterium
GCTGCAAGCGCTCATTCTTGAACATAAAGAGAGAACAGCTGAAGAAATTATTGATACTGTTGTCAAAGAAGTTCGAAAACATGCAGGCGCTCATCCGCAGTCCGATGATATTACGATCATGGTGATCAAACGAGTAGAGTAAGATGATTTTGGTATTGTAAAAAAAGACGGATCTCGCCATTACGGTGACGTTCATTGAGCGAAGAAAATATTTTTTTTAACTATTGAGATTCTAAAAATCTAATGGAGGCTTAGATGTTCCTGAGGATGGTGACGCATACAATTCGAAGCGAAGAATCCGAGAAGATGGCGGCGACATATGATAGATCGGTATTGACAAATCTTCGGTCGACAAAAGGATGTGTCTTTGCGTCCCTTTTGCAGAATACCGATAATTTCCAAGAATGCATTTCTTTGACGATCTGGAACACTCAAAAAGAATCGTTCGAATATGAAGAAAGCGGATTGTATAAACAATTGGTCGATTCGCTTCGTCCATTCTTTGTTGTGTCAGACGAATACACATTAACATTGTCAGAGGATCTTTCTCTTGAATATACCCCAATTCAGGTAGAACCAACGGTAGAACGGTTCAACAATTCCGTTGCCGGATCAGAGAATATCAGCAGACTCAAAACAAATCCATTTGCAGTTCAGATCCTTACACTCACCGTTCAAGAGGATCAGATCCACACCTTTGAAAACATCTTTTCTTCAGATATTCATCCGAAATACAAGACACACAAAGGATTCATTGATCTCATTCTTTTACGCCAGAAACGTGAATACCATATCATCTCTTTTTGGGACGAAACAGTGGATATTCAAGCGACTTCCGGAATCCATTCCATCAATGAATTATTGACATCCATCTATAAAATCCTCCCCTCATTTATCCGATGGAAAGTTTCTCACAGCAGCGCAATACATACCTCTGCCTCCAGCGAAGACATTAAAGCAACAGTCCATCGTTGTTTGGCTGCAGAATGGTTTACGCATTAGCTGTGATAAATTATCGGATCACCATTGGTATTTTTACGCTTTGAGAACACAAAAACCGCCTCAAATTAATTGGGAAATAAAATGATTGGTCAAACTATTTTACACTACGAAATTGTCGAACAGCTGGGCGAAGGGGGTATGGGTGTTGTCTATAAAGCAAAGGATACGAAGCTCGACCGTTTTGTTGCACTAAAATTTCTGACAAAGAATGTTGGATCTTCAGATTCCGACCGACAGCGGTTCATGCAGGAAGCAAAAGCTGCCGCCACGTTGAACCATCCAAATATTTGCACGATCTATGACGTAGCGGAACACGAAGGTCAATTGTTCATTGCGATGGAATTCATCGATGGTGAAACGCTTCGTGATCGAAAGAACAATATCTCGTTCAAACAATCGATTGATATTGGAATTCAGGTTGCCGAAGCATTAGCTGCCGCACACGAGAAAGGGATCGTGCATCGTGACATTAAGCCGGAAAATGTGATGATGCGAAAAGACGGACTTGTGCAGATCATGGATTTTGGTCTGGCAAAACTGCAAGGGGTTTCCCGGTTGACAAGGGAAGGAAATACCGTTGGAACGATGGGATATATGTCGCCGGAACAGGTGCAGGGATTCAATGTTGATCATCGGACAGATATTTTTTCATTCGGTGTTCTATTGTATGAGTTGATATCCGGACAATCGCCATTTAAAGGAATGCACGAAACCGCCATCATTTATGAGATTGTAAATGTTGATGCGGAACCGATCTCGATCCTCAAACCGGAACTGCCTCCTGATCTTGATGCGATAATCTTGGAATGTCTTGCAAAGGAACCGGATGAGCGTTATCAATCCGCAAAAGAGATCGTGAAAGATCTTCGCAAATTGAAACGCGAATCGAGCAGACAGACAGCAAGCAGAATTCTTGCTGTACGGAAAAGTCAGATCTCATCCGGATCAAGACTTGTACCGCAGACAACGGAATTTGAGACGCTCCCTCATACTAAGTCATTCCGGCTCAACTGGTGGATGATTTCAGCTGTGATGCTGGGTTTGATGCTCCTTGGTTCCGTAACAGCATATATGTTTTTCCTGAAGCCTATCCCGGAACTGTTGCAATTATCGATCGGCACGCAGAACGGCATCACATTCACTTCGACGAACGGAGGTCATATTGAGATCTCTCCTGACGGCTCAATGATCGCGTATGTCGGAAGGGATACCATTGGTAAAGATTTTCTCTGGGTACGGCCGATCAATTCCTCCGTTTCATTAATGTTGCCCGGAACAGAAAATGCGTCCTATCCTTTCTGGTCCTACGACGGCAAAATGATCGCATTCTTTGCCGACGGACGGCTGAAGAAGATCGACGCAAAAGGGGGACCGACGTTCACATTATGTGA
>JANXZD010000286.1 GCA_025355705.1 Bacteroidota bacterium
CAAGTGACTTTCAGTATATTATTAATCTCTTTAATCATTTTTTACTTTACAAGTTAATAATTATTAAATTATTTAGAAGAATCTGTAGTTTATCATAATGTAATTAAAGGAAAAGTAATACTCACTAACTTGTTATATATGAGTTTGTAAGCTAGTAATAAACAATTTTAAGTTTTGAAATGCAATTCTCTGATAACCTGCCCTTGATGAGAGCCGATGGAAATCAAATCCATCAGGCGCTACTTAATCTTTGTCTTAATGCGCGAGATGCAATTGGTGATTCAGGGACGATAGTTATTTCAACCTTCGTGACAGAAAAGACTGATATTGAACAATCAAATGGTACGGTTAAAAAATATATTTGTATTTCGGTCTCTGATAGTGGTTGTGGAATGTCTAAAGAAATTATGAGCAATATATTTCAACCGTTCTTCACTACAAAGCATGAAACAGAGGGATCGGGGTTAGGTCTTGCAATGGTAAACGGGATAATGGAGAATCATCGGGGATTCATAGAGATGGATTCAGAAATAGGGAAGGGCACAACATTTAGATTATTCTTTCCGGTATAAAAAATCCCAAAGTAGTTTTGGGATTTTTTATTTCATAATCGAATTTGCTCTTACTTGAAGAGGATCACGATCCAGTACGACAAAGCGCCAATTGCTGCAGAAGCAGGAATCGTAATAATCCACGCAATAATAATATTGCTTGCAAGTCCCCAACGAACCGCCGAAAATCTTTTTGTTGCACCAACTCCCATGATCGCTCCACTAATAACGTGAGTTGTACTGACGGCAATACCGCTAAATGCAGTGACGAGCAATGTAATGGCACCGGCGGTTTCCGCAGCAAATCCACCGGATGGTTTTAACTTTGTGATCTTTTGTCCCATTGTTTTTACAATTCTCCAGCCCCCGAACAGAGTTCCGAACGCAATTGCTGCGTGTGAGGAAAGGATAACCCAAGTTGGGACTTCAAATGTTGCAAGGTATCCACTTGTCACTAACAGTGTTGTAATAATTCCCATCGTTTTTTGAGCATCATTTGTTCCATGCCCCAAACTATACGCAGCGGCTGAAACAAGTTGTAGTTTTCTAAACCATCCATTTATTTTTGTCGATGAACGTTTATGGAATAACCACATCATTGAAGACATTAAGACAAATGCCAGTGCCATGCCCATTAATGGAGCAACAGCAATAAAAATAAGTGTATTAGTCCATCCGGAATATATCACAGAAGAAAAGCCTGCTTTTGCAATTGCAGAACCGGCATACCCGCCAACAAGTGCGTGGGATGAACTCGATGGAATACCGTAGTACCATGTGATCAAATTCCATGCGATCGCTCCCAATAATCCTCCGAGAATAACGTATTCATCGATCAGTTCAAGATGGATCAATCCTTTTCCAACCGTTTTTGCAATATGAACATCAAACATGAACGCTGCAATCAGGTTGAATGCTGCAGCCCATACAACCGCTTGCCGGGGTTTTAGAACTCGTGTTGAAACGACTGTTGCAATGGAATTTGCAGAATCGTGGAATCCATTGATGAAATCAAAAATGAGAGCAACAATAATAATAAAAATTACCAATCCGAGCATAATTTTTCTTTCTTAAGCGTGTTTAATAAAAAGTGTCTCAAGAACATTTGCAACGTCTTCGCATTTATCGGTGGTTGTTTCCAGATTAACTAATACTTCTTTCGTTTTGATCAATTCAATAGCATCGGTCTCATTGTCAAATAATTCTGCAATTGCTTGATTGAAGATCGTGTCAGCCTCATTTTCATATTGATTAATCTTTTGTAAAATCCTTTGAAGATCTTCTACGCGCCGGAAATCAGATAATAGCATAACACCTTGTTGGATCTCAATTGCTGATTGATAAATAATATCAGCAAGGCGTTGAATATCGGGTGAGTTTTTTTTAATCTTATACATATGGAAACGTTTTGCACTTCCATCGATATAATCGAGCACATCATCCAATGTCGATGCCAGTAGGTGAATATCTTCACGATCGAATGGAGTGACAAATGTTTTGTTCAATTCTATATAGATCTCGTGGGTTATTGAATCGGCTTTATTCTCTAACTCTTGGATTTTTTTAACGGTACCTTCACGTTCATTTTTCCCTTGTGAAGGAAGCGTTCGAAAAACATCTGCAGCCTCAACAATTGTTCGGGCTAGTTTATCAAAGAGAACAAAGAATTGTTCGTCGTGAGGAAGTAACGATTGGATTAATCGGTCAAGTCTCATAGGAAAACCATTGTTTAGTGGTTGGATAAATAAATTCGCATACGAACATAGGGA
>JANXZD010000288.1 GCA_025355705.1 Bacteroidota bacterium
CACGATGGCAGGGAAATTTTTCACTGTCAAGTGCCACATTGCCTCGGGAAGCCCAAAATGTTCAAGATCTACACCGTCAACAGAGGTGATGCATTGAGCATAATATTGCGCAGCACCGCCAATTGCATTAAGATACACCGCTCCATGTTCTTGAAGAGCAGCGAGCGTTTTCTTCCCCATACCGCCCTTACCCATGACAGCACGTACGCCAAATTTTTTGATGATATCTGCCTGATATGGTTCTTCTCGACTGCTGGTGGTAGGTCCGGCAGCGGTGATCTTCCACTGTCCATCTTTTTTGATTGTGACCGGACCGCAGTGATATATTATTTGTCCATGAAGATCGACCGGGGGATCATTCGTCATAAGGTGAGCGTGGATGGCATCACGGCCTGTAAACATTTTTCCGCTTACCAACACAACATCACCGACCTTTAATGAACGAATCTTTTCCTCGCTGATCGGTGTGGTGAGAGTGATCTCATTGCCGGATGGAACAATTCCTTCTTTCTTACCCATTCTCATGACGGGAGCGTCTTCCTTATACAACCAGCGTTTTATGGAACCTGTTCTTGCATCCAGTATAACGCCCTGACGGCGAAACGCCCAACAATCATAGGCAACAGAAACAAAAAAACTTGCCGGTAAACGATTTTGAACACCAACTTTGCAACCGATCAGTGTGGAGTTTCCGCCAAAGCCCATCGGTCCAATCTTTAATTTATCGGCATTCTCTAAAACATAATTCTCTAATTCTGCTAATTCAGCAACCGGATTTACATCGTCAATAGTTCTAAACAATTGCATCTTTGCATTTTCATATCCCGATGTTCTATCTCCACCAACACATACACCGACCGCACCGATCGCACATCCGTGTCCCTGCGCCTGCCAGACGGCATGCAAGATACATTTTCGGATCCCGTCAAGATTTCTTCCTGCTTTTCCTAAATGTTCAAGTTCCATTGGAAGGGAATACTGAATATTCTTGTTCTCACAGCCGCCCCCTTTTAAGATCAACTTCACTTCAATTTCGTCGTTATTTTCCCATTGTTCCCAATGCATGATCGGAGTTCCGATACCGAGATTATCACCGCTATTTTTTCCGGTTAAAGAATCAACTGAGTTTGAACGTAATTTTCCGGATTTGGTCGAATCCGATATCGCTTCACGGATCCATCGTTTCATTTCAATTTGATTGGCACCAACAGGAGTATGAATAAAGAAGGTCGGCATTCCCGTATCTTGACAGATTGGTCCCACATTATCGCATGCCATATCGATATTGGTTGCAATGGTGTCAAGAGCAAGAGCGGCACGGGTGCCATTTGTCTCCAATTTTTGTGCAATCGCTATTGCTTTACGAACATCGGGGGGAAGATTGCTTGATGTGTCTGTAATCAGTTCAATAATGCTTTGCTTGAAGTTATTCATACAACCCTCAGCGAATATCTTCGCTCCAATAGGTAAACTTTTCGTTTTGGTCCATTAAAGAGACTTTTGTAGCTTTAATTTGCAATTGTATTTGATTTGCCGATTCGTCGAATGTGATATCAAATGCAAATGCCAATTTAAAATATATTGCAACTTCTTTATTCTTTGCTGCCAATGCAGTTTGTTTGTTCACATACCAGGTAAACTCGGGCTCTGTTGTCAAATGCAGATACGCACGGCGATACCCGGCAGCATTTTTTTCAGTGATTGCTGCATACTTATTCGACGGGCAAACAACGGCAATTTCTTTTTTCTTTGGTTGTACTAAAATTTGTGTAGGGGAATTGATGCTGTAGGTTTGCTTATCGGCGTCGTACTTAATAAGATCGGCTTTCAGCCACACTGAATAGGTTCTGGTATTTAACTTGTTATCATTGTAGAATTTTGAAATTTTACTAATAAATTCATCTTTGTTCTTTCTCTTGCGTTCAGTAAATTCTTGAGTTGATTCAAATTCACCTTTTGCTGAATTGTAGGAATCGTACTCTTCGGATAGTTTTTTCAACCCATCCCAAACAGTTTTGATCACATCAAAACATTGATCACTCGTCAGCGTTAGATTCGGATCGTATGAATCTAAACTGCTTTGGGAAAATAGTGTTGATGAATACAACACAAACAAAAAAAATAGTGATGAAATTTTCATAACAAGAATCCTTTATTTTCTTTGGAAATATACAAATATTTTCGTGATTTTGTAGCAAAATCTATCCAAATTTATTGAAGAAGTTGCTCGAATTCAATGCTAATTCATTGTAAAAATAATCATATCTTTAGACATATTTCCATCATTTCTTTCATGAAAGTTTCTCTGAGGTACCGTTGACCATACTCCATGTCCTTTCACAGTTTGAAGTGACCGGTGCAGAAACCTTTGCCGCAACACTTGCTGATGCTCAGATTGCAGTCGGACAGACGGTCTTTATTCTTTCCGATAATTTTTACACAAAAACCAAGGCGACTGTCATTACACACCCAATTGGGAAGCGGGATTTTGCACAGCGACGTAAGAATGTTATTTTTTTAAGGAATTTTATCAAAAAAAACAATATAGATGTTGTCCATGCTCACTCACGCGCTGCGAGTTGGGTTTCCTTTTTTGCGACTCGATCCGGTCATATTCCTCTTGTTTCCACGATTCACGGTAAACAGCATCTTCATTTCTCCTCGAAATTGTTCTCAGTGTATGGTGAAAAGCGGATTGCAGTGAGTAAATCAATCTATACCCATCTTAATCACGATCTTACATATCCGCTGGATACGCTTGCACTTATTTATAATGGAATTGATCTAACACAGTGGAACTTCAATACCAAAGTCTCTTCTCAACGATCAAAAAAGATCATTTCATACGTTGGTCGTTTGTCGGGAATGAAAGGTGATGTATTATTGCGGCTGATTGAAGAAGTTTTTCCTGAAATATATAAACAAGACAGCACCATTGAATTTCATATTGTTGGAGGGATGAATGAACAACAAAAAATCCTTCCGGTCATCCAAAGAATAAATGCACTGTTAGGTGTCGATTGTATCGTTGCAAAAGGATTCATCTCTGATGTTGAACACATATATCACTCATCCGATATCATTATTGGATCCGGAAGAGTAGCGATAGAAGCACTTGCCTGCGGCAGCATTGTTGCTGCAATCGGAGAGTCACGGTACGTTGGTGTCATTTCAGAAAAGACCTCCGATGAAGCAATGAACACAAATTTTGGTGATGGTGGTAAAATTTTACCGTTTGACGCGAATACAATAGTCAAGGATATTATTTCTGCTCTGCATCATCCCGAACAATATGACAGATCGTGGGGAAGGAAATTTGTGGAAGAGAACTTTGATGTTAAAAAAATATCTGTTCAGATTGGTCATGTGTATGCGGAAGCGCAAGCTGTAAAAAAAGGGATCAATGAGATTCCGATATTGATGTATCATCGAATAACGGACGGCATACCGCCAGGAACTAAACATGGTATCTATGTCCCTCGTGATCAATTTGAGAGGCAGCTGGAATTTTTGAAACGCCGGGGATTTACGGCGTTGAATTTTTTTGATGTACGATCAATCCTGGAAGGAAAAAAAAATATACCGGATAGACCGGTGATGATTACGTTTGACGACGGTTATGAGGATAATTATGTGATGGCGTTTCCATTATTGAAAAAATATAAAATGACTGCAACGATCTTTCTGATCGGGAATCCTGCGATTCGGTCAAATATCTGGGATGAAAAAACCGGTGAACCCGGGGCACCGTTGTTGAATGATCGGCAGATACAAGAGATGATCGCAGCAGGGATCGAGTTTGGTTCGCACACAATGAATCATAAAAAACTCACTCTGTGTTCATCCGAAGAGGCAGGAATGGAAATTACCGAATCGAAGAAAGTGCTGGAACAAAGACTCAATACAGAAATACTATCGTTCGCATATCCGTATGGAGAGTTGAACCAACAGATCAAACAACACGTTGCAGCAGCAGGTTATATGTTTGGAATCGCAACCGATTCGGGACGGAGAAATATCTGGGCAGATCTATTTAAGATCCGCCGTATGATGATCTTTCCGCATGCTTCGCTCTTTTCATTCTGGAAAAAAACTTCGGGAAGGTATCATTGGTATAAAAATGTTTATTGATTCCCATTGTCATCTTTTCTACGACGATTTTAAAAACGATATCACGGATGTCATAACCCGAGCAAACGATGCAGGTGTACAATATTTTATCGTTCCCGCAACAAACCATGAAACCGCAAAACAAGCGATCATGTTGGCTGAACAATATCCATCAATTTTTGTTTCCGTTGGATTCCATCCGCTTGATCTGAAAGAATTTTCTACTGAACGATTGGCGTTGATCGAAGGAATGATCGCACATCCCAAAGTCATCGCGATTGGTGAGATTGGAATAGATTATTTTTATGATACTTCACCGCGAGAATATCAAAAAGAAATTTTTTCATTTCAAATTGAGCTGGCGATACGTAAGAACCTGCCGATCATCGTCCATACTAGAGATTCGGTCCAGGACGCAGTAGATATTGTCATCCGGTATGCAAAGAGCTATCCTGAGTGGAGAATTGAAGGAAAACGGGGTGTCTTTCACTGTTTTACCGGAGATGCAGCACAAGCAAAAGCCCTTTTCGACAGCAAATTCCTCGTTTCATTCCCTGGTCCGGTCACGTTCAAAAAATCTACAATGCCTAATCTGATAAAAGAAATTGGGATCGAAAATATCATGGTAGAAACCGATTCACCCTACTTAACGCCGGTTCCATTTCGCGGAAAACGAAATGAACCAAGTTATATTCCATTGATCGCACAAAAGATCGCGGAGACGTTGGATATTTCCATTGATGAGGTCGCGCGCATTACCACTGCGAATGCAATAAAACTTTTTGCTCTTCCAATTGCGTAATAGAGTAATTATGAAAATAATAAATAGAATCATTGTTTCATTTTTCATTATCGCTGTTGTTCATGCGCAGGATTCAATCGCGCCAATCAGAGTTCTTCAAGATAGAAGACTGACGCAATCCGAACAGATATTCTCATTGCTCACGTCACCAAATGAACGAGAGCGAGAATTATCGTTATTGGCTATTGCTAATATTCAGGATACAGGTGCTGTTGAGATTGTTGTGCCTCTCTTGAATGATGAATCACCCAAAGTACGGGCAATGGCTGCATTTGCTATTGGAATGATCGGTAAATCCCGCGGCTCATCTTTCTTGTTCAGACGATTGTCGGTTGAGCGGGAAGACAAATGCGTTGGTGAATTATTCAATGCCATAGGAATGTGCGGCACTTTGGATGATCTGAAAAAGATCATTTTCCAAAGTGAAGACTATCAATCCAAATGGAATCCGTATGTTGCACAGGCAATCTTTCGTTTTGCCAACCGGAAAATAAAAGATGCCGGAGCAACAAAATATGCCGTTTCACTCTTGGACGATAAGTCAAGCATTATCAATACAATTTATACGTTGATGCGTATCAACGATACGACTGTGATCAGAAATAATCGTGAGCGATTGATTGAGCAGACGATCAATAGTTCACCATTGATTCGGATGTGGACTGCCTCAATCCTTGGCGCGTTGAATGATGAAGAAACAAAATCACGATTGTTGTCCATTGCAGTTACAGATAAAGACTGGCGCGTGAGGGTAAATGCGATCAGATCGTTGAGGACAAAAAAAGAATATAAAAATAAAGTGCTGAATGTAACTTCTGATGCCAACGAACATGTAGCACTTGCAGCGGCGGTTTCGTTTGGCGAAATGATCAGAAATGAAGAACAATTTGTTGACAGTGCGAATGTTCTCTCAATGCTGCGTTCGGGCAAATATTCAATTTCTGTGAAAGAGGAGATACGAAAGATCATTGCCAAAAAGATGGGAGAACGTGCCATTCCGATCATTGGTAATTGGAAATCTGATCAGCCATATATCTCTGCACAACGAATACGAGCGTATGGCGAGACCCATTCCGAAAAAGCAATTCCGGTGATCAAGGAAGCAATCCAGCAATCGAATCAATCACTTGTGATTATAGCTGGTCTTGAATCATATCAGATGATTGCTCAGCGAGCAAGTGAATCAATTAAAAAAGATTTTCTAAAAATAGCAACGTTGATGTTTGCCAAACACGATCCGGGAATTTCATACTCAGCGGCCGTTGCGTTTCAGGATTCATCATTCAATAAAGAGATCCGAAGAATTTATCTTTCGGCTCTTCTTCCGACATATCAACAAATGAATGCTGCAGCCGATCTTGAACCGATGGTGGAATTATTAAATGTCTTTGCTGAGATCGCTGATTCTTCTGCTCTTCCGGTGATTGAAAAGGGATTAGCGGAACAAGACAACGTAATTCGCGCTGCGGCCGAAAAAGCATACACATCGATCACCGGCGAAGATTCGCCTGTTCGGTTCATAAAAAATCCAGATGAGTATAAGCCATTCTATAATCAAGAGGACATGGTTCTACTGAGCAAATACAAAGGAGCAGAGATATTTACCGCAAAGGGAAAGATCAAAATTATTTTTGAGAAAGAAGCTGCGCCGTTCACGGTATTGAATTTTATTCTTCTATCACAAAAGAAATTTTACGACGGACTTTCATTCCATCGTGTTGTAAGCAATTTTGTCATTCAAGGAGGCGATCCTTTGGGAAATGGAAGCGGCGGGCCGAATTACGCAATTCGTTCTGAAGTTCATCCTGCCGTAAAATATAGAACTGGTGCCGTTGGAATGGCAAGCGCAGGCAAAGATACTGAAGGTTCGCAATGGTTCATTACTCATTCTCCCACGCCGCATTTGGATTACCGCTATACGATCTTTGGATATACAAAAGATGCAGTAGTTGTTGATAAGATAATGATGGGGGATAGGATCGAGAAGGTTATTTTGATAAACTAGATGACTTTAGTTTTAGTAAGATTTTTGTTTTCAAGCAGATATTTGTATTTTGTACCACTAGCAATGAAAACATTCAGTATCAATATTATTTATAAATCATTTCAACGATCGGTATACTTTGCGCTTGCCGTCAGTTTTATTCTCTCCTTTGTAACATCGGTTCCGCAGCAATTAAATACACTTTCTGATAGAACGCACCCAATAGAGTTGATCATCAATCAACCGCATACTGAGTTCATTCTTACGGCAACACATACAACGAGAACAGAAGAAAAAATTGCTCAAACAATTGCGGATGCAGCAATTATTCTGTCCGAAGGTATCTCCAACGAAAACCACAGCGGAACATTTACATTCCACTCAACTGTTGCAACCACTTCGCTTTCCCTGCGATTGATCTATACGCAAATCACTTCCTCCTGTTTGTAATATCATTTCTTCCAATATAGTCGTTTTATTGTAGGCATCGTGACAATCACGAATGCCATAATGGAATATTTATTACACCATTTGAAGGAATATTTGTATGACAACGAAAGAGCCAATCAACAGCAATGAAGAAGTGTATGAAACACCATTTGTCCTCTATTTATTTATCGGCGTGTTGGTCATTTGTGTTTTATATATGGTCGGGTTTCTTATCTTCTCAAAATAAAACTTGTCGAAGGTTGATAAACCCGGTGAATAAAAAAGGCGACCTTTGGTCGCCTTTTTTGCTGGATTCACACCTGCCTGCCGGTGAGGCAGTCTTTCGCGGGAACGACAGAATCTATTGTTTTATTTAAAACTCTCTACTGCGTTTTTTACTAAGCCGTGAAGTTCAATAACATTGCTGACTTTCGTCATCTTAAAAACCTGAATAACTTTTTCAGTTGCGGCAGCAATTTTCAAGTCCCCGCCGGCATTGCGCATTGTTGTTACTGCGCCGATCAGCATTCCGAGTCCGGAACTGTTCATCAACGAAACGCCGCTCAGATCGACGACGATATGCTTCTTCTTCGCGTCGAGCAGTTTGTGCAGCGCGCTGTTCAGTTCCGATGCTTCAGGACCGCCGAGCATGCTTCCGTCCATTTTTACAACGGTGACGTTATTCAATTCTTTCGTCGAGAACTTCATACGATGCTCACTGGTAATAATTATTTGGCTGATTTTTTCGCTTGATATATTGTAAAATCAAGAACCAACGCACTAGCAACATAAATTGATGAGTACGTTCCGAATATTGTACCGATCATAAACGTGAATGCGAATCCGCGATTAACCTCACCGCCAAAAATAATAAGGACGATCAGGACCAAAAGAACCGTTCCACTCGTTATCAATGTGCGACTCAATGTTTCGTTGATCGAACGATTCATGACATCGAACATTGAATCTGCTTTATGGATCTTCAAATTCTCCCGAATACGATCGAAGACGATAACGGTATCATTGATGGAAAAACCTATCAATGTCAGGAACGCTGCCATGATCGTTTGATTGATCTCCAAACTTAGATGGGAATTTAATCCATTGAGAAGTACGATGACACCAAAAGCAGCGATAACATCATGGAAGATTGCTATGACGCCGGCTAATCCATAAATGAATTGGAAACGGAAACCAATGTAGATCATAATGATCAACATTGTTGCACCAACCGCATAGATAGCATTTTTCCGAAGCTCTGCCCCGATCTTCGGTCCGATCTTATCTTCACGAAGAACTGAAAATTTACTCGTCGGGAATTCTTTTTGAAGTTCAGTACGAATCTGTTCGGCAACTTTGCCGCCATCAGATTGCGCTGAAGTAAAGATCAGAATGTCATTCGGATTGCCAAATGACTTTATCTCGCTCCCCTTGAATCCAATCTTATCCATTGCCGTTCGGATATCGGATACTGCCGGTGGATTGTCAAATCGTAATAATAATTCATTACCGCCGCGGAAGTCAATGCCGAATTCCGGTCCTTTGATGACAATTCCGACAAGACCAATAGCGAGGGTAAGAAGAGAAATTCCGTAATAGATTTTTCTCTTACCCATAAAATCAATGTTCGTTTTTTTGAAAAGACGCATTACAATTATTCTCCTAAATCAATAAAAATCTTAACGTTCTTTATAATAAAATATTAATAATACTAACCAAAGTTGATCTCTGATGCACCACGTTCAACCATCATATCGAACACAACACGGGTGATAACAATTGCAGTGAAGAGGTTTGCCGTAACACCCATCATTAAGGTCAACGCAAAACCTTGTACCGGACCAGTCCCGAATTGATACAAGACAACGCCCGAGAAGAAGGTTGTGACATTCGAATCAAAAATTGCGCTGAATGCTTTTCCATACCCGGCATCAATTGAAGCTCGAAGTGCTTTATGTGTCGATAGTTCTTCGCGGATACGTTCGTAAATAAGCACGTTCGCATCAACAGCCATACCGATCGTCAACACGATACCTGCGATACCGGGAAGAGTCATTGTTCCATGGAACGCTGCTAGAATCGCGAAGATGAACAATACGTTAATAAAGAGTGCAACGTTAGCAACTGCTCCGCCTGTTCGATAATAAACGAACATGAATAAGATTGTGATGATCAAAGCGTACATAAACGATTTTGTTCCTGCAAGGATTGAGTCTTCACCTAGTGACGGTCCGACGCTGCGTTGTTCCATTATTTCAACCGGAGCGGGAAGAGCACCGGCTTTCAAAATAATTTCAAGCAATCGTGCTTCTTCGATATTTGCCATTCCTTCAATCTGTGAACGACCGCCGGAGATCTTTCCGCGAATATTCGGTGCAGAGAAGACAGCATCATCGAGCACGATCGCCATTCGTTTGTTGATGTTCGCGCCGGTAATTCTTGACCATTCTTTCGAACCTTCGTTGTTCATTTCCATGGTAACGATCGGTTGATTATAGCTTTGATCGATTGTTGCTTGCGCATTGACAACAACACTGCCGGTCAATTCGGGAGTTTTTTTCAAACCGAACAAGGCAAAATATTTAACACCTTCGCTGATGAATAAATGTTTTGAAGAGAAATAGAATGCCATATCAGCGGGCATCAGACGTTGAATGTCTGGCCGCGCAAGAATCCGTAACACTTTATCGCGATCATTTTCAGAGACATATGCCTCACCGCTCCCTTTTTGATTCGGGCGGGCGAGGAACAAGAACGGATGTTCTTTTGCAACTTGTTCAGGGCTCTTTTGTGCGTCAGCAATTGCGGTCGATCCGGTATCGGATTTATTTGTCAACGCAGACATTGTATTTGCTGTTGTTACTGTTTTCTTCGTTGGATCTTTTGATCCCGTTGAATCAGAATATCCTTTGCCTGCGAGAAATTTATCGATCGCTTCCATCGTTTTATAAATGATGTCAGGATCCTTCATCAATTTGAATTCGAGCAATGCGGTTCCTTGTAACAATTGACGAACCTCATCTTCTTTTGACACACCTGGGAGTTCGACAATAATTCTTCGCCCGCCTTGTTTTTGAATCGATGGTTCAGAAACACCATATTGATCGACACGATTTCGGATGATCTCCATTGCACGATCAACAGCTTTATCGGTCTCTGCCTGAAGATGTTTTAAGATCTGAGCATTGTCTTCACGCAATGTTCCATAATATCGGTTCAATCGAATCTGTTTTGATTCATAAGTACGGTTAAAGATTGTAATGATGTTCTCATCACTGGTCTGAGCCTCGTGAGCAATATCAGCCATAACTTGTGAGAACTGATCATCTTTGTTCTTAGCAATCTGTTCAAGCATCTTTAAGACATTCACTTCCATCACCACACGCATTCCGCCTTGAAGATCCAATCCAAGTTTGATCCGTTTTGATTTTGCATCACGAATGGATGCTTCGTTTTCGGTCAGATATTTTAGACTATCCTCACCGGTACGCCGAGACAAATTTTTCTCAAAATTGTATGACTGATATGTCGGAAATAGGAAATAGAGCGCTAAACCAAAAGTCGCTACGATTGCAAATAACTTACCGCGATTTTTTTTCACAAATAAACCTCCGCTGAAATTCAGGTGTTTTTTATATATAATAGTAGTTCAAGAGACGCAGATGAGAACCGATATTCTCAAAATAAAAATACTACATTCGCATCAAAACCAGAGTTGTACTCCTCGTCGAAGAGAACCTTCATCCACGCCTCAAGGACAAAAATATAACGCAAAACGTCTGCAAAATCAATGAAAATCTGCCATGAATGCGAAAGTCTGCTCATTGGAAATGTAGAGTTATTTTTCTACTTTGAGATGCCTTTTGCAACTTTTCATTGTAATTTCCGAACCATTGAACGGCAATTCATCTAATAATTTTCAATGCGTCTTAGAAAAATCCTGCTCCTGTTAGGGGCATTTATATTATCTGTTGTTGTTTTCTTCATCAATGCTGCTACGAAAAGTGTAGATCTTGACACTTCGTTTCTGCAGCAACTGCGCACGGTTTGTATTTTGCTTTCCTATCTTTCCGTTTACTTCTTTATCACGATCATTAAAAAAGAAAAGCAACACGGAATCGTTCAAAGTATCGGATCGGTTGCATTGTCCACCGGAATTTTTCTTGCGTCATATCTTATCATTAGCCTGCTACCGCTCAATGGTTTTAAGACCAGAGATTTAACGCTCTTCCCACAGGACTATCAAACAATTTTCTTCTCTTCTATCATTAGTTTTATTTCGGCTGTCTTTGCTATTGTGACGCTGCTCTTTATGAAGGATTTGATCCTCTATAAAAGAAAAAAAACCACACTTCGAAATTTTGTTATTCTTATCGGCAGTTTGCTTGCTGCTTCGCTTTCGCAGTTAGTGAACAAGCCGTTGGAAGATGCAGTTTTTAGTAAAATCTTCACGGTAATTGCAATTATCATGATCATCGTCAATTCGTTTCGTTTAGCATGGATCGCATATCTGCCGAGACGTGAAAAGATTTATTCTCTTCTGTATTCTCTCCTCTCATTCTTTGGATTTCTTGTCATTCTTATCATTATCTCAAGTGAGGAAGGAGGATGGACTGAAAAAGGAATACACTATTATAGTTCGGCTCTGTTCACGTTCCTTCAATTGACTTCAACATTAGGAGCTGTCTATTTTGGAATGTCCTTCAGCAGCACATTGTTCCATCTTCCTACCGCTGAAGCGTTCGATAGAAAACAAACGGAGATCAGTTCACTGCACAATCTTAGCCGATTAATCACTCAGGTGTTCGATCTGAAAGATCTTGCGGAAACGGCTACAAAGATGACGACAGAAGTGATACAAGCCGCAAGCGTTTGGTTAGAGATCATTCCCACGGAAGGATCCATCCACAAGAGCGGTTTAATGTCGCACCGTAATATCGGAATTGATGAGATCGAGACCATCCTTTCCGGCGACGAAAAATCGATCCGTAAAATAATATGCCAGACAAAAAAAGTCCTGATGATCGATAATGTCAGTGAAGATAAGCGAACGTCACATCTTCCTAAAATGAAAAAAGTTGGCTCGCTGCTCGTTGTTCCATTGCTGTCTCATCAAGATGTTATTGGAATCTTGTATGCAACGAAAGGTATTGAATATGGTTTCGATCAGGATGATGTTGATATCCTTTCAGGGTTTGCCGATCAGGTTGCCATTGCAATTGAGAACGCACGGCTGATCGAAAAATCATTTGAGAAAGAACGATTACAACGTGAGCTGATGCTTGCACAGGAAATGCAAAAACGACTATTACCGCAGCAGCTTCCGATATTTCAAACAGTAGATCTCAAGGCTGTATCATCTCCGGCACTTGAAGTCGGGGGCGATTATTATGATTTGGTCCAGATCGGTGATGATCTTATTGGATTTGTGATCGGAGATGTTTCCGG
>JANXZD010000303.1 GCA_025355705.1 Bacteroidota bacterium
AAACAAGATCGCCGTCCAATAGAATACTTCACCGCGGAACGAACGGATTGACGTCACCGATAATGATTTCTCCGTTAGTTTCCAACTGATGAGCGTCGTAATTAGCAACGTTACCAACAACAATGAGCCAACCGCATATCCCAATCCCAACGTCCTGTCCATAAAATCTGACATTGTTGTTCCTGCTGTACTGGTTGCAAGAATAACTGTCCAATAAATAATCGGTTGATGTTTTTGGGTGAGCAATTGAACTGTTAGTATGGCAAAAAAGAAACTTAAAAGGATCAACGAACTTGTCGCATAGCCGACATTAAACGTCATTGATAACAGATCACCGGCGGTTTCTCCTAATGTTGTTGCACAGATTTTGATGATCCAAAAAGTAATGGTGATCTGAGGTAGTTTATTCATTCTGTACTTCGATTTTAATAAATAGAATATATTCTCATTTGAATTATTTTACAGCCCATTATCATATTGCAGGGGTTTCTCTTTCGATTTCTTTGACGGCTGACCAAAATGGTAGGAGAATCCCAAATACACAACTCTTGTATCTCGATCATTTGTTACCTGCTGGTTTATCCATGATGTGTTGAGGATTGTTTCTCTTTTTAATGTCTTAAATATATCAGACAATGTCATAACAATGGTGAGCTTATCCTCAAACAGATCCTGTCTCGCTCCTAGGTTCATAACAAAACTCGGTTTGTTTTCTCCTTGCGGAGTTAACCGCGATGACCGATAAGAAGAATTCACCTGGATCATTGTTGACGTTTCAAGATTCACGTTGCAATTCAGATTGCCGCTCCATGTCACGGTAGACTTATTTCCGCTAAATCCAAGATTAGAAGCATCGATCTGTTCGTAAAATGTATTGGTGCTGATATTGGTAGAAAATAATTTGCCTAAATTACCCGACATTACAAATTCCAATCCAGTCGATTCATCACTCGCAAGATTTTCTTTTGTTGTTAACCATGTTGAGTCGTTGAGAGGTTTTATCACCGAAGTGAATCCGTTATACTTATTCCGGTAGAAAATACTAGGGACAATAGTAAGATTATCGTTCTGCCACTGAAAACCGAATTCTACTGAATGAATAAACTCAGGCAATAGTTTCGGATTTCCCGCTCTGATGTTTCTTGGATCTTGATATTCAGGAAATGGATTCAAGTCATCACCTTCCGGGCGGTTGGCACGGCGACTATAATTCAACTGCAATTCAGCGAGAGAACTTATTGTATAGGACAAATGCAGAGTCGGGTAGAGTTCTATATACTCATTGGTGAGAACAGAGTCTCTCGAAAGCAGGTCTGCCGTAATAAATGATTGCTCCGTTCGCAATCCACCCAAAAAACTTAACGGTCCAAAAGAATTTTCAACTGTCGCATAAAGAGCATGAATTGTTTCGTTATAGATGAAATGATTTGTCTTTACATTATCTTTTATAAAACTTTGCAGATCCGTGTTCGAATATTCTCCGTAAAAATCCATATCCCTTTTATTAAAGTCGCCGACATATCCTGCTTCTACTGCGGAATTTTCTGACAGTTTATTGCTGTATTCAACAACAGCCTGCTTTTGATCATCTCCCTGAAAGATCCGCATGTTATCATAATTTAATCGTAGTATCGGAACACAATAGGTATTTGTATAGTGATTGTCTTCCAGTTCGGGCTGATGTGACAGATTGAATTCTGTTCGCAGTTTATGCTCTTCTCCATCAATGTTGTGCTGAAAATAAGCGGTCCCGCCAATTTCCTTTTCGTATTCCGGATCGTAGCGGAGACGATCGTATTCTTCCGTAGTAACTTGAGCAATATTTTTTGTTACTTTTGTCGAAGTTTCTGTCCGCGTAAAACTGCGGTAATGGAAATTACCGGAAAGTCCAAAGCTATTCGATTCGTCCAAATGGTAATCTAATCCAAGTATAGCAACATGAGATACCGGCTTTGAGTATGACTTACCATCTTCATTATGGAAATTCGAAAACTGACCTGTTGAGTCAAATATTTTGCGTCTGTCTTTTGTAAAGCTATTACGGTCATCCTGTCGTATGCTGTAACTTCCAAACACATTATACTGCCCCGGATTATAATTTAAATTGATGCTGCCATTATAGCGGTCTTCATTACCTGCATTTGCACCAACACTCCCATTCAATCCGGTATTTGCATCTTTCTTCATAACAATGTTGATGATGCCCGACGTACCATCCGGTTTAAATTTAGCGGACGGATTTGTGATCACTTCAATTTTTTCAATTGAACTGGCAGACATCTGCTGCAAAACTTCCGCGCGGCTTTTTCCCATTAACGGAGATGGTTTTCCGTTGATAAGAATCATCACATTGCCCGATCCTCGTAAACTTACCGTCCCGTCAATATCTACTTGAACAGATGGGATGTTCTGAAGCAAGTCGCTTACCGTTCCAGTTTTACTGACAACGTCCTGTTGTACATTATAGACTTTTCGATCGATGGTATTGTTGAATGTCGATTTTTCGGAAGTAACGGTCACTTCACTAAGATTTACTTCGGTTTCAATTAATGATATCGCTCCCAACGTTACTTTGGGATGAACTGAATCAATATTAAATCGCGATGATGTTTTTTCTTTAAACCCAAGAATGGAATATCGCAAATAGAATTCACCTGACGGGACATTGTTGATTTCATATTTTCCCTTTTTATCAGACGCAGTCCCGGTAACAATAGAACTATCCTTTGGATCTATAACGACAACATTTACTAATTCAAGCGGTTTGTTGTTTGTTGCGGATAATACCATCCCCGTTACAGCACCATTGATTTTTGGCTGTGCAGGCAATAGATTTCCACTGAAGAGAAATGCGGTAAAACATATAATTATATTTTTCATTGTTATTCATTATGCTCACGATAGATGTTCGATTTAAGACAAATATATTCTTCCGAAGTCATAATGACTTCGGAAGAAATATCGGTGAAGGAATTAATTATTTCTTTATTTCTTTTCCATCAGCATCAAACAATACTTCCATCTTTTTCTTGCCGTTCTTAATATCAGCTTCATATTGAATTCCTTTTTCCGGAGTTTCGATCTTTGCGGCACCAACGATCTTTGCTCCTGGGTATGCCGACAGAATTCCATCAGAAACGACTTTCGGCAGA
>JANXZD010000338.1 GCA_025355705.1 Bacteroidota bacterium
AATTATCCAGAATCATTAAATATGGCGTATTTGTAATATTTGAAGATAAAAATGTAACATTACTTAAAAATAAGAACCCGGGAGAAGGATCGTTTGATTTTAGTAATGCAATATCTGGAAAATCCGAAGGCAAGCTATATCCTGTTTTCGAAATCAATGCCGGTGATTCATTCACACTGCGTGTTTTTGAAACGATCTCCTCTAATTCTCGTTCAATGCTCGATTTGATGATCGTATTGGACATTGAACGCGAAGAAATGGCAAAGGAATATTCATACGTTCCCACTGCCGAACCCGACTGCACATTTATTCCTTTATTCAGTGTAATTGTGACGGATTCGGATAGAAAAAATGAAAATGTCGGCTGAACAATCATTGTTCGATTATCATCGGAAACGATTAAATGACCGGTATGAAATCCGCTTAATGATCCCTTTATGGTAATTTCGTTTGACGCTATCGTTTTTTTATCAACAGGTTCACTCAATCTTACGATGATATTGGTCGACGGTGAAACATATTGCGCCCCTGGCAGCGGATTGAGATATTGAATAAGATGAGGGTAGGGTTTGTTTTGAGCGTAACCTTGTGATATACTTGCGATAAGTAGGACAAGAAAATAAAATCGTATCCGTGTTTTCATATTCACCTAAATTTTTTTGCGGCAAAATTTAATGATGAAGATATTAAAGGGTACACTTAAATCGATGTTGCACACCAAAACGTAACCTGATCAGTAAGTTAGATACAATTTTTATGCCATGATGAATATTCAAAAACAGATTAAAATAAATAACTTTTTGTTTTTCTTTGTGCACGATTTGCATAGTAAGATGCAATCCTTGCAGACATTACTAAATATTGAAAAATTACATATTCTATGAGATGTACGATCTTATAAAAAAGTTTAATGGAGTTTTCAGGCGAATATTTCTAAAAAAGGAAATGGTGTATCGTCAAAACCTTACCGGAAAATAGCAATGCTATGAGGCTGCTACACAATGTTCAATTATTTTAAATTATTATTCGAAGGATCAAACATATATTTCAATGCACGTAATTTTTTCCTTCTCTCCGTACTGTTCCGATTTTTACAATTAAGTTCTTTTTGTCTGGTTTAAAAGCGTTGGAAGATAGGAGAGGTAGATAACAAGTCTTTCACAATAAACGAATTATTGACACTTGTCTTGAATAGTCCCATATTTTAATAAACTGCTGCATTGTTTGAATGGTACCTGCGGTGATTTATTTTAACGACACTAGTACATCGAAGGTTGGGATATGGACACTCAAAAAAAGATTATGATTGTGGATGATGAAATTGAATTCCAAAATTTGTTTTCGATGATCTTATCCAAAGAAGGATATGATGTCATTGTCGCTTCAAATGGTATCCAATGCCTTGGGTTGGTTGAGAACGTAAATCTCGACCTCATTATTCTTGATGTCAATATGCCCGGTATGGACGGCTATGAAACGATCAAACGATTACGGCAGATCAAAAAATTCAAATATACACCAATCATCTTCCTTACGGGTGTTGGTACTTCTCCCCATGACATTGATGCCGGTTATTTGCTTGGGGGAAATGAATACTGGACGAAACCAATTTCTATTGAAGAATTGGTCGTGCGGGTTCGATCCGTTCTACGCACCGTTGAGGCGGAGAAACAAGTACGAAAATTACAGCAGTCTTTTTACTCAATGGTTGTCCATGATCTTCGTAATCCAATCGGAGCTATTCTGGGTTTTACTGAACTCATGCTGGAAGATAAAGATTCCCTTACCAACGAACATTTCGAAATGATCTCGGAAATTAATACTGCCAGTGTGCATCTATTGCAGATTGCAAAAAACCTTCTGGAACTTTCACAATTTGAATCTGGTGAGTACATCTTGCAACGCCAAGTTGTATCATTAAACGATTTGGTTCAATCTGTTTCCGATAAATTGAAAGTGATGCGGATTCAAAAGAATATCAATGTAGAAATTCAGGTCGGAACCGTGGCGTCTCTTACTGTTGATCCGGATCGATTTAAAGAAGTGTTAGAAAATCTTTTTGATAACGCTTTGCGATTTACTCCCATGAACGGGAACATCTCTATCGTTGCACACCATCATCGACCGCAGAATTCTTCTGAAACAAATTCAGTAAGGATCGAATTTTCCGATACGGGGAGTGGTATCGCCGAAGAAGAAATACCAACATTGTTCAATAAAAATAGAATCATGATTCCAAGGTTTCGAAAAGCAGAGACCCGAACAGGGTTGGGACTGGTCATATGCCGGGAAATTATTGAAGCTCACGGTGGAACGATCAACGTCGAATCAAGCGTCGGAAAGGGATCAAAATTTATTATCTCACTGCCAGAGTGAAATCTTCCATAGAGAATCACTCTTTTGCGGAATCACCAACAGTCAATCGTTCTATAGTAGCGATAAGATTCTCGAACTCTATTGGTTTTGTTGCATAGTCATCACATCCAGCCTTAAGAGCTTTTTGTTTGTCTTCAATCATCGCATGTGCCGTCAGCCCAACGATCGGGATCATGCGTGTCGCATTGTCTGCTTTTAATCGAGTGGTCGCCTCCCATCCATCCATAACCGGGAGACTCATGTCCATTAGAATGATGGACGGCTTGTCGGTTTGCGTTTTAGTGATCGCCTCTTGCCCGTTTATCGCTTCAAGAACATCGTATCCCCTGCGAGTAAGACGACGCTTCAGCATTTCTCGGTTGACATCGTTGTCTTCAACTAATAAAATTTTTTTCATGTATTCATTCCTTCGTAACTTCTTTGCGATTGACTTTGGCTTGACTGAAACGTTGTATGGTAACTAATAATTGCTGAGGATCGAACTCTTGCTTTTGGAGTATTCCTACAACTGATCCCGATAATCTATCATAATCAGTCTTATTGAGTTCCATTGCAGTGAGGATAAGAATAGGAATTTGAGACCATTGTTCATTCTCTTTCATAAGCTTTAAAAACTCAAACCCATTCATCGTCGGCATCATCAGATCAAGGATAATCACATCCGGCAATGACCGCGCAAGAAGAGCAATGGCCGATACTCCTCCATCAGCCGTTTGGATATTCCATTTTTCTTTTCCTAAGATTCGTGACAACATATCAAGCTGATTTGGATCATCATCAACAATGAGGATATTCATTAAACGAGATGCTTGCGTATAGCGTTTGAGCGTCTGTATTATCGTTTCAGGATTGACAGGTTTGATCAAATAATCTTGTGCACCGATTGCGAATCCAAGATTTCGATTATCAATGATCGTATGCATGATCACGGGTATTGATTTCAATTCGGGATCGTCTTTCATTTCACGAAGTACTGACCATCCATCCTTTTGCGGCATCATCACATCGAGAATAACTACCGTTGGTAAAATTTTTCGGGCGAGCGCCAACCCGTCATCGCCATTGCTTACACAATGAACAGCATATCCTTCCTTGAGGAGCGTACGTGTCAGGAGTTCTCGTACATTTGGATCATCATCGATGATCAACACTGTCGATGAGGCTGGTTGTGGCACAATGGGCAAAATATTCCCGGCATGAACTGGATCTGAAGTTGTCTTTTTTTCCATTTCAAGAGCGATCGGCAAGGTGACCGTAAACGTTGTTCCTTTGTTTGGGATGCTCTGAACTTCAATTGAACCGTTCATCATTTCGCAAAACCTTTTACTAATCGCAAGTCCTAATCCCGTACCGCCATATTTACGAGTTGTCGAACTGTCCGCTTGTGAAAATTCCATGAAAAGTTTTTTCATCTGTTCTTCGGTCATTCCAATACCGGAATCCGACACAGCAAAGATCACTACATCATGGGAAAATGTAGTGTGTGAATTATCCATACGTACCGACAATGTAATCTCACCATGTTCGGTAAATTTACAGGAATTGCTCAACAGATTAAACACTATTTGACGTACCTTGGTATGATCAAGTCGGAGCATGAAGGACTTTTCAGGCTCATGGACAGTCAATGTATTTGATTTTTTATCAACAAGAGGTTTTATTGTGGCATCGATTTCTTTTAAGAGGTGCTTGAGATCAAACTCTTCAATGAAAAGCTCCATGCGCCCTGCTTCGATCTTCGAAAGATCGAGAATATCATTGATCAGTGAGAGAAGGTTGTTTCCGGCCATCCGGATCTTTTCAATGTCATTGGTATATCTCTCTTCACCAACATCGCCCATCTCTTCCATGAGGATCTCGCTGTATCCGATGATCGCATTCAGTGGCGTACGGAGTTCGTGAGACATATTCGCCAGGAAAGAACTTTTCGCTTTGCTTGCTTCCATCGCTTGGTCGCGCGCTTCTGCTAATTCAATGTTCTTTTTTTCGATGATCGAGAATTGTGTTCTGATTTGCTCTTCGGCCTGTTTCCTGTTGATCGAATGCGATATTTGATTCGAGACGAATTCCAACAATTGGAGATCCGCAAGTTGATAGCAATGCGGATCGTTGTAGCTTTGAACCACGATTGCACCGAATACATGATCTTCCATCTTCAGCGGTGCACCAAGCCATAATGCACTTGGCGAGCCGATAATGATAATGTGACCCTGTCGTTCGAGTTCATTGCATGTCTCAATAGTAGCGTATAATGATTTCCCGTTTCGAATGATGTAATCAGTCAATCCTTTTCCCAGTAAACGGGGTTGCGGAGCCGGATCTTCTTCATCAATAAAATAAGGAAAGGAAACCAAACCGGAGCGGTCGTCATAAAGCGCTATATAAAAATTTTTAGTATTAACGAGTTTGCTGAGGCCGGTGCGTACCGATGCAAAGAAATCTTCATTTTTCTCGGTGGTCGTAGCAGCATGAGCAATATCGTATTGAACCTGCCGGACTAGTTCTATGCGTTTTTGTTCTGTAATATCGCGGAGGATACCGACCGCATGCCATTTTTCTTTCAGTTGAACGGCTGAAAGAGAAAGGGCTACTTCGATCTCCGAATGATCTTTTCGTTTGGCCTGTACTTCGAGTGTCTTGCCGATAGCAGATCCGGTACCGCTCACTTGAAAAATCGGAAAGGCAGCGTTATGGGCTCCGTGGAACCGCTCCGGAACGATGAGTGCATGGAGATTCGAGCCGATTGCTTCTTGTTCACTCCATCCAAAAATTTTTTCCGCTGCAGCATTCCAGAATGTGATGATTCCGGAATTATCGATCATCAAAATTGCGTCTTGGGCAGATTGCGTGATCGCTTGAAATGTCCTTTGTTGGTCAATCAATAATTGCTCAGATTTTTTCCGATGGGTAATATCTCGCCATGCAGTTAAAAACATCTGTTCGTTCTTGTAGTCAACAATCGTACTGGAAACCAGAAGTGTTTTTGTAGTTCCGTCTTTGCTTTGGATCGTTGTTTCAATATCATGCGTTTGTTGTTCTTCAAGAAGAATCTTCAGTCCATCGAGAGCCACTTGACGTTGCTCTGCAAGGGGATAGATCAAGACAGAGAAATCCTTAACACCATTTGCTTCTTCTTTTGTGTACCCGAGAATAGCTTCTACTGTAGAATTATAGATCTCAAAATGTCCGTTTTTATCACTCAGAGTGATACCTTCGCCGATGGTCTCGATAATTGCCTCCATCGATTTTGCTCCCTGCAGAATTGCATGCTGCAGATCTTTTAACGCAGTGATATCTTGAATGGTTGTGCGGATACCAATGATTGCACCTTCGGCATTTCGGAGGATCCGGTCTTCCACAATCACCGGAGTTGTACTTCCATCTTTTCGAAGATAATTGCGTTCAGACGACTTGCTTGGGGGTTTTTTGCCTGAAAGTTTTTCCATCACTGATTGGCGTGAAATTTTTTCGTCAGAAAGGAACTTCCATACGTATTGACCGATCATCTCTCTATCCGAATACCCCAGCATTTCAAGTTCGGTATGATTCACTCGAGTGATGCGCCCTTCCGAATCAATTTCATGATAGCCAACCGGCGCGTCATCAAACATCTCTTTAAATTTTTTTTCATTTTCCTTCGCCAACACTTCGATCTGTTTTCGTTTCGAGATGTCGCGGAAAATGCTTAGCAGGTTTGTCGATTCATTTTCTGTCTCGATAAACGCATTGGAGATCTCAACCCATAGATGGCGGCCATTCCATAATGTCAATTCTCTCTCCATTAAATGATCGAGAGAGTGTGTCTTGACTCGTTCCAGGTTCGACGGTTGAAATTTTTCTTCTTGGATGGCGGAAGGAAAAATAACAGTGAACGGAAGACCGATAAGCTCTTCAGCTTTCTTGTTCACGAGTGTACAAAAAGCTTCGTTGACAACAAGGGTGATTCCATTGGCATCGGTCAATCTCATTCCATCCTTTGAACTATCCCACACAGATCTGAATTGAAGTTCAACACGCCGGAGGGCACCCTCAGAATTTTTTAGCGCTTTTTTGCGCCTGTTGTATTTTTGAGCAAAAAAGATATACCCAATCATCAAGAGGCTCCAAATACCCAAGATAATTTTGGCAGCGTTAAAAACATGCTTGTTTCTCATTGCAATAAATTCATTCATCGGCACTGTAACGCTGATTCCGCAAATATTTTCTTTCTCTTTATCAGCCCATGTCGCGTGGCAATTGATGCATCGTTGATTGACCACCAACGGGCGGAAAATACGCATGGATGGATTTGTGCCGATCTGCTGAATGCTAACAATCTCCACAGAATTGGCTGTTGGATTCAAAAAATTTCCCAGCTCCCAATTGTCAGGCCGATGATCAGCAATGGTAGAATTTATTGATACCAGCCGACCGGAAATTTCAGAAGAAGATACATTGCGATTCTCGAATAAATGGAGGGCAATAGCTGGATTTACTTTGGTAAGGCCTTTGAATTTTTGATTTGTCGTACTTCGAATGTTTTCTTGATAATTTGGGGGTAATTCTTTCGTCGTGATATAGAGATCAAGATCGGTGATATCCCAATGGTTAAGCAGTAAATTTTTTTCTATAAAAGCGACCGCCTGTGAATGAGCTACAGCGATCGTGTCTGCCTCTTCCGATTTGAAAATATAAAAAGTGAAGAGAACGGCAATGAGTGTTCCGGTGAGAATGACCCAAAACTGATTTGAGGAGAACTGAAGGTCTGAAAATATTTTTTTCATGGTGAGCAATGGATTGCGCAGCGATACTCAATCAGTACAACAATCAATTCACGCACGTGCTTACGGAAGAATGGCTTCACACTAAAACGTTAAAAAACTATTCCAATAACAATGCAATGTATTAAAGTTTATTGCCTGGAGCAACTTTTTTCCCACCGTCAACTAGAAGTGCTGCAAATTCTCCAGTCAAATTGAGTTGTTATGCTCATTCAATCTTAGTTCTTCTAAAGACGCAAACTGTAATGAAAGATTTCAAGGCATTTTCAACCTCACTCGGAAAAAAAAGATCGTAACAAAGCCTACCTTTCCGGCTGTTGTGTTGAACATGTAAATGACCAAGGAATCATTCGGCTGACGATTATTTCATTACTATTCTTTCAACGTTATCGATAATATCACTGAGAATTGTCGGTGCATCAAAACGAACACCGGTAAATATATGGTATGTGAATCGGCTTCTTGTAATGACTGTTGAGGATGTATTTTGATCGTAGGATGCATCCGATACCATTATCTGACTTCCTGTAAAGAAGCGTTCAGAATTGTATCCGAATGCGAGTGAACCATCAATTTTTTTTATAAGATTTATCTGATCACTTTTTATTTCTCCACCGGGAAGTCTGGTTAATAATTTGGTGATAATTATCCCCGAACCCGGAACCACTCCTGCCGATACATAAAAATGTTCCTTGATGACAATTGTGTAAAAGTATCCCAACGAAAATAGAAGCTCTATGTTATTTGATTTTTGAGAACTGTTCAGACCCGTAAGATTCACTCTATTATCGACAATATAGTAATCATAGGATAGTGATGGGATGAACGATCCGGCACTGTTCAACTGTTGCTCTGTTTGAGTGCTTAACGAATGAGTGGAGAAATTCTCGTTGAATTTATATGCAGTGTATCCATGGAAATCCTGATAGAGTAAATCGGGAAATTGAAGATATGGGTCAGTACCCTTGACCCAACCGGAGACGAAATCACCGGTATTATTCAAATAGTAGCCTTTGATGTTTGAATATGAGAGAGTTTGCATCCAGTGACTGAAATTCAAACCCAATGAAAACGCTGTACTATTTGTGTTTCCTTTTAATATGTTATCATCATTCCCCGGCAAAAAATCCGGAGCAAAATTGATAGAAAATGAAATCCAGCGATAATTTACAGATAGCCGTAATGCAATGTAGTCATTTGGTTGCAGATCATAGAATTGTGAACTTTTTACTTTAAACCCTATCATATCATCGTTCACGCTGATTTTCATTGTTATGTACTTGTCCAATGTTTCAATGTACTTCATTTGCTCATGAACAATCATGCCCGTATCGTTATCTTGGGCGCTGCTAAAAACGGAAAAAATTACTATCAACGTCAATAAACTGATATTTCGCTGGAGAATCATTCTATCCTCTTAACAATTGAATAAAACAAACGATTCACAAATATTCTTTTTCAGCAAGCATCACTCCATCGTGATGAATCCCAATATATCAAATTGGGTCATATTTTGGGAGTGCATATCAAGTTTAATAAAGACGTTTTCTTAGACGTCACTTCCTTTATGAAAAGGAAAGAAAAGGATGGTCAAATAGAGTTTAAATTTCGAGCTGATGGAAGTTTACGATTGGACTGGGACCAAATAGTAAACCCCGAAGTAACGAGCACGCTACTTCGGGGTGAGTGGCTCCGAATACCGTTTTGCAGTGCGAACTAAATATATGAAAATTAGGCTGCCATTCACCTTCATGTATGGCCCCAAGGGAAAGCGTGTTTTCACACTGGATACGAGTAGAATCAAAGATTTTCTTGATGTTTCCGATGCCTGCGTAGCTCGATTGGGAAAGGTTTTTTCACCTCCCGGATACGCCATCCGACCAATTTTACCGAAAGACCGTATTGATTATAGGGTGTTAGCAACGGAATATCAAAAACTTTTGTCTGATGGTATTTGTAGGGATAGAGCAGATATTGCTCGCCATCGTGGAGTTTCAAGAGCATGGATAACTATGGTTTATAAGAGAGCCAAAGGGATTTGAGCTATTTTATTTTTCTGGCTTTTTTTTATCGTCATCTTTGGATCCATCATCACCATCTTTCGGAGGCTTTTTCCCGCCTGTGGAAGAAGGGTTTTTCCTTAATTTCTTTTTTTCTTTTATCCGTCTTTCGTATTCATCTCTGTTCGCATCAAAAAATAGTTTTGCAAATTCTACTCTTACTTCTTCCGATGTCATGTCCGTATACAGAGCATCATAGATCCTTTGAACATTGAAAGATACGGACGTTTCTGGCTTTGATTTTGCTGATTTTAATAGATTATCTATCTGTGTTTGAAGTTTTTTTGCAAAGAAAAGTGATGGTTCCTTGAAGTTGGGCTGGTTTTCAAATGTATATATCCTTTCAAGACCATACTTAAGAAAAACTAGATCCTCCTTTGAAAACTTGTTACAATAAAGATGAACGAATTGTGATAAACATTCCACGATTTCAGCGAACATTTTGTGGTTCTTCGTACTATATTTTCGTGCTGCAACAAAGGATATCAATGCTGAGACTACTTCATCCTTCTCCTTTTGGTGATATCCTAGTTTGGTCCAGGATTTTTGAAGAAGTTGGTTGGAAACACCTTGTGTTTTGGCAAAAGGGAGCAATTCCTCAATTTTTTGCCAGTTTTCTTTCTTCAGATGCTCTTTGAGAGCGAATGAAGTATGTTTTTTCAGATCTGCTGTTGATGTGTTTTTCATCTGATTTTATTGGATTTTTGATCATCCGGACATGCGGACATCTGGACATCCGGACATGCCATATTTCGGTATTGCAGGCACAAAATATACAGAAAATTAGACTTTATGACCCGTTTGATTTTATTACTGTCTCGATACCTTGATAGAGCTGAGATTCAACGCTTTTTACGTTGCGGAATAAAAGACCATATCCCCTTTTTTATTATTTTTGCCCCCATTTCCGT
>JANXZD010000339.1 GCA_025355705.1 Bacteroidota bacterium
GCGCTGTGCTTACAAACACCCGTGCAGACGGCGATGAGATCAAGATCTCTGGTGATATTCTTGACCATACAACGGCAATAGAATACATCCTTGCTGTATTGTTGAGCAAGAATCACGGCGTGATAACTTCTAAAGGAGAAATTCATGCGATCGGACATCGCGTAGTCCACGGCGGAGAAACATTCACAGAATCCGTTCTGATCAATGAGAGCGTCATTAAAGGAATCAGAGATAATTTCGAGATCGCACCGCTCCATAATCCGCATAATCTTAGCGGCATTAAAGCATGTGAAACCCATTTGCTTGACATTCCTCAAGTTGCCGTGTTTGATACAGCTTTCCATCATGAAATGCCGCCATACGCATACATTTACGGAATTCCGTATTCACTGTATTCTCAATACAAGATCCGACGGTATGGATTCCACGGAACGAGTCATGCCTATGTTGCTCAACGGGCAGCTGAGCTTCTCCGAAAAGATCTCAAAAAAACAAAACTCATCACCTGTCATCTGGGAAATGGATGCAGTATCTCTGCAATTGATAAAGGCATCTCTATTGATACGTCAATGGGATTCACGCCTCTTGAAGGATTATTGATGGGAACCAGATCGGGCGATATTGATACATCCATCATTCTCTACGTAATGGCAAAGGAAGGTTTGAACTATTCCGAGGCAAACACATTGCTGAACAAACATAGCGGACTGCAAGGGATCTCCGGCGTGAGCAGTGATATGCGGGAAGTAATCAAAGAAATGAATGAAGGAAATAAAAAGGCAAAACTTGCATTCGATATTTTTTGCTATCGGGTGAAAAAATATATTGGCTCGTACATTGCAGCACTTGGCGGACTCGACGCCCTAGTCTTTACCGGTGGTATCGGTGAAAATTCGCCGGATGTACGAAAAGCGATCTGCGAGAATTTGGAATGTCTTGGAATTGAATTCGATAAATCGGCAAATTCAACCAAAGATAAGGAAAAAGCGATCACCACAGCAAAATCGCAGGCAACTGTTTTTGTTATTCCAACAAATGAAGAATTGATGATCGCGATGGAGACAAAAGAAGTTGTGAAGAACCTGAAGAAGAAGTAATCTAATAATCCAATCGTCACGATCCTGCATCGGAACTCATTCCACGCAGGATTTTTTATTTTAAAGATTCCTGCCGATCAAACGAACGGCTACGATCATCATCACAACGAGCAATGCTCGAATGATCCAAACACTTTTGATCTTATGTGATAATCGACCGCCGATCTGAGCTCCGATGATCGCACCAAGACCCAGATACGGAATAAATCTCCATTCAACTTCACCAATAAAAGCATGACTACCACTGGCAAATGTTGCGGAGATGGCAAGGATAAAATGTGATGTTGGAATTGCAATGAATGGAGGAAATCCGAATAAATAGATCATGACCGGAACGTGAATAACCCCTCCACCTATCCCAGCCATGCTTGCAATAAATCCCACAAGAAAACTTATCAATACCCCTAAGAATTTATTGTAATTTGGTCGTTGAAATGAATCGATACTAATTATTTCGGTTAACGGCTGTTTTCGAAATCCTAAATACGTTGAGATACATAAAAGGAATATTCCAAAGCTAACATCAAAGACTGGTCTTGAAATTATTTGCAAAAGGTATGCGCCAAGAAATGATCCGGGAAGAGTTGCAGCGGCAAATAATAATCCAGTCTTATAATCTATCCTTCGTTGACGGACATACGAGATTGTTCCCGAAATTGCATTAAGGGAGACAATAACCATTGAAGTACCAACTGCAAGTTGAGGGGTGAATTGATACACAATCGTAAGAAGCGGAACAACGATGAATCCACCGCCGACACCGATAAGTGTTCCAAACATACCGACAAAAATTCCTACAGCAAAAAGAAATATCGATTCCATCATTGCCAATTCACCGTTTTCTTTTCACCAATGGAAATTTCCGATGATCCTCGCGTTGCATTCACAAAAAGCTTTCGAATGGATGGAAGAAGAGATGGAAGAATCTGTACAGTGATAATGGAACGTTCATCGGTATAATTAGTCGCAGAAATTTTCAATTTATGGGAATTGATGATATTCATAACGGGATTTGTTTCAGCAAACGGAAAAGTGATCTTCATTTCCTGAATGGATGCTTTTGAAATGATCGTTGCCTTTCCAATTCCATTTTCTGCAGATTCACAATAGGCTCTTCCCAATCCACCAACACCTAATTTTGTGCCTCCAAAATATCGTGTAACGACCAGGAGAATATCAGAAAGGTTTTTTGATTGAATTGCGGAATGGATCTTTATCCCAGCGGTGCCGGAAGGCTCACCGTCATCGGAGGTTCGAACATTTCTTTTCTCGGCTCCGATGACGTATGCGTAACAATGGTGAGTCGCATCAAAATATTTTTTTTTTACTGATTCGAGCTTTTCTTTTGCGTCTTCTTCCGTTGTAACAGGAAAGACATCCGCGATAAATCGAGAACCTTCAATCTTTATCTGACCCGTTGTATGCGATTGAACCGAGGAATATATCTCATCCATTATCTAAGATATACTGCCGCTGTCAACCGAGCTTCAATTCGATCAGCAATTTCCGAAGAAGTTCCCTTCTTGAGTTGTTTGCCATAGATCAGATTTGGAATCAGATGAACATCTGCGACGGGCATATAATCAATTCCTACATTCAGATAGATCTCTCGATACCCAGAAGTTGTAATGGCAAGATCATTATCAATCACATCAACTCGTGCTACAGCACGCAGTGCTTTTGCCATTTCGAACCAAGAATATAATGAACCTCCGACGGGATTTCTATCACCACCAGTGGCCCCCATCTTTCGTTCAAGGCGATAGAATCCTTCTACGCCAAACGCCATCTTCGAAGAAGACATTCCATAAAATAATTTCCCATTTATTGTACTTTTACCGTTTGGGAGATTTTCATAATCTGCGTACACTTCCATTACGGACGATTTATCGAACCAATCACCTGCAACAAATGCAAGTTTTTTCAATTTGTTGTTCTCAGGGAGCAAACCATTACCGTTGTATACTGCAAGACGAGCATACATACTGCCTTGAACATTCATTTTTCCGGTGAACGTCATTCCCATGTCAAATTCATTAGTGTAGCCTTTTCTATCCAATACACTTGCTTCCAATGAGCGATAATCCCAAATCTTTTCTGTCACTTCAGATGAGAGGGTCTGCATCAAACCGATCTTTACGTCCAACATTGAGACAATATTCCTGATATCAATAAATCCTTGTTGAAACGCATTACCATTCGCATCATACTCGATCTTTGCGTCTACATTTTTGTTGAATGTATGCTCATAACCGATCGTAGCCCTTCTAAAAAGAAAAGCATTTTTTCCCGACTCAGTTTGAATTGGATTCGATGAAAGCGGTTCCTGTACAATGTACGAAGCGTCATTGAACAACATACCAACAAATTTTCCGGATGGAACTTCAACAGGTTGCTCGGTTGGTTTTACCGGTTGGGTTTTTACAATGGGTTTTTGTTGAGCAAAGACTATCATCGTGAAAGAAAGCAGAAGAATAAGTATGGAACTTTTTTTCATAACCAATCCTTTCAATAGGTGTGGGGAGTCAGTGAAAAAGTAATTCTTTTTATATTCTCAAGCAACAGTTGAATGAACAATATTATAGTTTCTTATTCGTTCTATTAATCGTAAGTTGTTCTATATTAGTATTAGTCAGGAAATTTCTATGAATATCGGCATTACATGTTATCCCACCTATGGTGGAAGCGGAGTTGTAGCGACAGAATTAGGCAAAGCACTCGCAAAACGAGGACATAACATCCATTTTATCAGTTATGCAATGCCAATGCGGCTGAATGGATTTGTCAACAATATCTTTTATCACGAGGTTGAAATTTCTACCTATCCTCTGTTCGAATTTCCACTCTACACTCCTGCACTGGCAAGTAAAATGATCGAAGTTGCAAATTTCGAGAAACTGGATATTCTTCACGTGCATTATGCTGTACCTCACGCAACAAGCGCTTATATTGCAAAAAAAGTGATTCCCAATCCTGATTTTCGTGTGATCACAACATTGCATGGAACTGATATTACGCTTGTGGGGCTTGAACCGAGTTTTCTTCCGGTTGTGAAATTGAGCATAGAAAAAAGTGACGGAGTGACTGCTGTCTCACGTCATCTTCGCGAAAAGACCCAAACGAATTACGGCATTGAAAAAGATATTGAAGTTATCACTAACTTTGTCGATCCGGAAGAATACAAACGTAAAGCTGATTCATGTTTGCGAAGTAATTTTTCTCCGAACGGAGAACGAGTGCTCGCACATATCTCGAACTTCCGCGCAGTAAAAAGGGTCAGTGATATTATAAAGATATTTGACATTGTTCAACAAAAAATGCCTGCAACACTTGTGCTTGTGGGTGACGGACCGGATAGAACAAGCTGTGAAATACTGGCACGCGAATTAAAAATACACGATAAGATTCGTTTTATGGGAAAACAGTCGGATCTGACTGAAATTCTCTCTGCGGCAGATCTATTTCTACTTCCAAGCCAGCAGGAAAGTTTTGGACTTTCTGCATTGGAAGCAATGTCGTATGAAGTCCCTGTTATCTCTTCAAGTGTCGGCGGATTGCCTGAACTTGTTCTTCATAATTTGACCGGATACATTGCTGAGATCGGCGATGTAGAACGAATGGCTAAATACGCAATTGAATTATTGACGAACGAGAACAAACGATTAGCTTTTGCAAAAGAGGGGCGCAAACGTGCGGTTGAAGTATTCAGCGAAGATAAGATCGTTACTGCATATGAAGATTATTACAAGAAAGTCTTAAACTCACCAAAAGTTGATTAAATACTTTTATACCTTTGTCAAGGTTTCAAAAATAATATTTACCTTTAACAAGATTACATGCTATTTGGTTAGCAGTTCCGCAAAATATGCGGGATCTTTTTTTGAGAACTACTTCGTCAACAACATTTTCTTTCTGTAAAACTCCAGCTCACCTTTTTGATTTTTGTAGGCGAGTTGATAAATGTACATTCCCGTAGCAACAGTTGATGCGTTCCACACTTGCTGATGAAATCCCGCTTCTTTCACGCCTTCTAATAGTGTTACCACTTCTCTCCCAATTGCATCATATATTTTTAATACAACATTCCCCGATATTGGCTTTGTATATTCTATTGTTGTAGAAGGATTAAACGGATTAGGATAGTTCTGGAACAACCCAAACTTTTCCGGAGCAGAAACTTGAATTGCTATTTCTTTTGTCCACTTCTCGCCCGTCGGAGATGAAATAGTAAATTTCAGTATGTGCGGTTTGTTGATTGGTGCAGATTTATCAACTGAAAATGTAAATGCGGCTATTTTACTTTCATTCGATGAAAGTTGAGTTACCATTTCTTTGGTCGTTGCAAATATTATCCACGACGGAACATTCTCGGCGACTATCTCCGCACTATTTAAAGCCACAGTTGAAGTATTTGCTACCGAAAGTTCTATTCGGTTACCGGAAGAAGCAAACGGAATTGTATGTTGCGCAAATGTGCCAGTAACAATAAGAAGTATACTTAACAATATTTTCATAATTCATCCTTCGTAATTTTTTATCTGATGTTCCACAAAAAAAATCATCCGTCATTCCCGCATGCTCTAAGCGGAATCCATATAATAGATGCCAGACGAAAACATTCGGGCATGACATAGTTATTTATGGCAATTGTATCTCAACAAGTGGATTCGTCGAAAGATTCTGTGTTTTATCCGCCTGAGCCGTTCCAAGTTTTGCTCTGAATTGTAAATTCACCGGAAGTAATTCTTTTATTGTTTGACCACTTACTGTTGTTCCAAATGTTCTCCAAGCCCCCGAATAGTAAGTGACTATCGCGTTATTCACCGGATTGTTTTGAAGGTTCCTTACTTGAACTGTTCCGGCTACAGTTAAGAATGGTACCGTATTATCGATTCCAACATTCTGTGTTTTATCAATAGAAACATATTCATGCGTCATTCTAAATTGATACGAATTTGGAAGAAGCTCTTTTGTTGTAACTCCATTGGATGTTGTTCCAAATGTCCTCCAGGCTCCCGAGTAATACTGCACAGTTCCTTGGTCAATTAGATTTCCTTGACTGTTCTTTAATTCAATCTGAGTGTTGATCGTTTGGAAATCAATGGTAGGGTTGCTTTTTATATTCTGAGCTTTGTCGCTGCTTCCGTATGCATACGACATTCTAAACGTGTAATTGGTTGGAAGAAGTTCTTTGGTTGCACTACCATTCGATGTTGTCCCGAATGTTCTCCACGCTCCGGAGTAGTATTGCACTGTTCCGGTATCTAATAATGCATCACTGCTGTTCCGCAACTGCACATGGGCATTGACAGTTTGAAAGAGAACCGTATCGCTTGTAACCGGTACATTATTTTTTTGCTGTGAACCATACGCGTACGTCATTCTTAGACTGAGTGTTGTTTTGGTTGTGTTGATGCTGAATGTTCCGTCGTTATTATTGACCGCATCTTTCCACGAAGCGTCGTAGTATTGCAGCGTGCCGCCCGGAAGTTTTGTGCCTGAGCTGTTCTTTAATGCGATATTAAGATATGGCGTTGTTTGCGCAGGAAGTTTAGAAATTAAATACTCGGTGTTAAACCGCAAGAGTGCGTATGCTTCGCTTGTTAAGGTGGATGAACTGTCAACATTAACATCGGCAAGAACTTGCTGCAAAGTTGCTTTTGCACCACTGGTATTATTTGCCTGCAATTGAGTTTTTGCCGTACTAAAATAGTTGAGATACTTGTTTGCTATTGGTTGCGTTGTTATCCAGCCGAGTGTGAGGGATTGGGTGGTGTAACTTGTGAGAGTGTCGAGAAAGTTTAAAACGATAAATGGATTGGATGGATCGACTGGTCCAATAGTTTTTGCTAAGAAACCATCTCCATCCTTACCAAAAGCATTATAGCCATATGCTTCGTAAGAAAGAATTGTGCAAATTGCTTTTGTTTTTAAAATAAAACCATTTAATCTTTTCCCGACGCGAATAAAAGACGTTTCGTGTCCATAGTTTGTTCCCCAGTGAATAAACTCTCCTCTATTTCTAAATCCGCCACTTGACCAAAAAGGAGGATCGTAGACATACACTCCTGCAGAAATAGGTTTATAATTTAAGAAGATTTCACTCACTTGTTGTTTGCTGATAGGTTTATTATAAATTTCATAATTAAATTGTAAAGTATCTGCTTGCTGAACAACACGACATGAAACATCTGTGTTAATATTATTTCTTGGAATAACTTCAGGTTTAGTGTTTGGTGTGTTTGCCCAATGTCCATATTCTTGCCCGTTCCAACTATATCCTTCTGTTCCATCTTCCATATTGAAATTGTCAATTTCCCAAATACCATCTCCTTCAACATCTATCAATCCAAATGAGTCTTGACCACCCTTTATAATTGAAGCCCCATTTGTATCTACCGCATTGATACGTCTTCCGATTTGTCCATCCCAACTA
>JANXZD010000361.1 GCA_025355705.1 Bacteroidota bacterium
GTGTTGCTCCCAACGTTCGTTCAATCGGTATCACTTGCTGCAGATTGATCCGAAAACCATATCCTTCTCCTTCATACGTTGTTTGGGAATTTGAATAACCAGGAACGGATGTTTCTTGCGTAATTCTCGCAAGAGCATAAATGAATGCGATCTCCGCTTTTGCAATTGTTTTATATAACACAGAACCTGTTCCAATCGAGAATGGATAGAGTGAGTAGCGGTATTTCGTCGATGATTCTACTGACGCAATCACTGTTGGACTTTGTGGCTGCGTAATGTTTGTGACAAAGGAATACGTTCGCAAAGAGGTTAACATTTCAGCGCGTAATGTAACAAAGGTTGGTAAATTTTTTGGACGATACGAGATCCACATTCCCCATTGCGCCGGTCTGGAAACTGGAAATTCCTCAGTATTATAAGTGGAATTATTGTATTCAACCTGATTATTGATCTTTTCGGGCTTAATAAATGCAAGCCCGCCGAAAATACCAACACTCAGCATCGGACGCGGAACAATTGCATAAATCGTATCGCGTTCTGTTGAAGCGGAAGAAAAAACATCGTCGCCTTCTTGGGAAAAGAGTGGAGTAAAAAAACAACAAACGAGAACACAAAAAATAATTTTTTCATAGAATTCCTCTATTTTTTTATTGCCAAAATACGAATGACGACCGTCTGAAGTATGAATCCTTGCATTTCAATCGTATAGGTGCCGGATGGAACTTGGATTCCGCGTTTATTTCCCCCATCCCATTTGGTTCTGAATACTCCTGCCGGGTGAGAGGAATTACTCACTATCGTTCGGACTGGTTCTTGTAGAGGATCATAGACAGTTATTGTTACATTGCCCGTTGCCGGAACACCATATTCAATTGTTGTTGTATCGGTAAATGGATTTGGGAAGTTCTGTTTTAAATAAAAATCGGGCGGCGGTGTGCCAATGCTTGTTTGCGGACCGGTTGTTGGTTCAATATTGCAGGATAAAAAAAGAAAAGTGAGGCGCACACAGAAAAGAACAGGAAGTTTTTCATAGGATCTCCGTAAATGTTGCTAGAAAAAATTACGGAAACTTTACCCTGGAAGCAACCACTGTTCAAAGAACGTGACGACGCGCATTTCATATTCTTTCTTCCCTGCGGCATGAACATCACTATGTTTTGCTGATGCAACGAACCATAATTCTTTTGGATCGTTTGCTGAAATAAACAACTCTTGACTGTACTGATATTTTATGAAGCGATCCTCGATACCGTGAATGAAAAAAATCGGAACGTGGATTTTTGAAACTGCTGAAAGTGGAGAAACTTGTCGATGTTTAAATTGTGCAATGGACTCACTTCGTTTCATGGAAATGTTTCGCAAAAAATGCCACGGCAATCGCAATAAGCGTTTTTGATAATCGACTGTAACTTGCCGGAGTGTTGCGAAGGATGCTTCTGAAACGACTGCAGAAATTCTCGGTTCGATACTTGCCGCTTGTAATGCAATTGCCGCTCCCATCGACGTTCCGAAGACCCCAATCTTTCCAATCGTAATATTTTTTTCTCTGTTCAGTAGTTGTAAAAAATCGACCGCTTTTTGAACATCGAATTTTTCGTGAAAGCCGTACGTACAATATCGTCCGCCGCTTTCTCCATGCGCCCGAGAATCATAAATAAGGACATTGAAATGATGATCGTGCCATACTTTTGCGAGTAACAGCCCGCTCATTTTGTTGTCCGCAACACCGTGAAGATAGATGATCGTTGCTTTTGGCGTAGCGGCAGGGATAAACCACGCACTCAATTGTGATTCACCGTCACTTGCCGTAAATCGAACATCCTCGAACGATAATCCGAGCTGCGTTGGTGAAACAGGTAATCCCTTGTTCTGATAGAATTGCTCTCCTCGTCGTCGGGGATTCAGCAGCATAATTGGTCCGATAACAAACACCAATGCCGAGCATGTTATTAGAAAAGCAAGAAAGGTCAATATAATAATGAGAAGTATGCTCATATAGATTTATGCAACAACGATTGAAGTGCGTTACAAACGATGTGAATATCCTCAATGGAATTATAGAAATGAGGAGAAATTCGTATTTTCCCTTCGCGCAGAGAGACGATGATATTCTGTTCGTTCAGCAATGCAAAAATATTTTCCGCGTTGGGAAGTTTCAGTGTTACAATTCCAGCCCGTTTTTCATGCTCGCGCGGCGTTGCTGTTGTAATTCCATTTTTCTCAGCAAATTCAAAAATATAATCGGTAAGAGAAAGCAGATATAAATGGATCTTCGGAATTCCGATATCATTCAATAGTGTTACAGATTCTCCGAGAGCAACAATACCGGCATTGTTTTGAGCTCCATTCTCATAACGGCGAGCAGTGTCGTCAAAATCCAATCGGTAATCGAGAAGATTGTTGAAATAATGTTTATTGCTTGTCCATCCGGCAAATTGTTGATTGAGCCGCGATTGTAATTCTTCGGTGATATAGATAAAACCAAATCCCATCATCGACAGCAGCCATTTATGTCCACTGGAAGAGAGAAAGTCAATTCCGGATTCTTGCACGTCGATTGGTGTTGAGCCGAGACCTTGAATTGCGTCCACACAAAAAATAATATTGTGTTGTTTGCATAATTTTCCAATTGCTTTCAAATCAGATTTGAATCCGGAAAGAAATTGCACGAAACTGATCGAAAGTAGTTTTGTTTTTGGAGTGATCACTTTTTCAATATCTTCCGGGCGGATTTCATCATTGATGGTTTTTACAAAATCGATTTCAACACCAAGCCGTTTTAAATTAAGGAACGGAACGACATTCGTCGGAAATTCGCTGTCATTCAATAAAATTCTATCACCGCTTTTCCAATCAATTCCGTTGGCAAGAATATTCAATCCGTCCGATGTATTGTTGACGAAACCAATTCTCTCAGCCGGTGCGTTAATCAGTTTTCCCAACTGCAATTTTGTGTTCTGGCTGATCTCAACGATCTGTGGAAAATCATCAATGGAGCCTTCGGAACGATTGAGGAGATATTGTTCTACGGCATTTTTGGTTCTGCTGTTCAATGGACTGATAGCGGCGTGGTTCAACCACAGTTTTCCGGTTTTGAGATGAGGAAACCAAGAGCGATATACGGGGAGGTTTGATAGCATAGTTCAATATAAATACTTGAAAAAGGGGATGCAAGAACTGTAAACCGGAATGTGATTTACAATAGTGTTACATAATATTTATTCATCAATCAGTACCTTTTTTTGTATATTTCATAACTTTAATTCCATTTATATAGAACCGTCATGAAAATTGCTTTAGTCCACGATTGGTTGACCGGAATGCGCGGTGGTGAAAAATGTCTGGAAGTTCTCTGTGAACTTTTTCCCGACGCACCGATCTATACATTGCTCCATAATAAAGGAACAATGTCTCCGCAGATCGAATCAAAGAAAATATTCACATCGTTTATTGATAACCTTCCCGGAAAACAAAAACAATACAGAACATATCTTCCGTTGTTCCCATTTGCGATCGCACAATTCGATTTGACGGAATATGATCTAGTTATTTCAACAAGTCATGCGGTTGCAAAAAATATTCGCGTGCGAAAAGATGCGATTCACATCTGTTATTGTTTTACCCCGATGCGCTATATCTGGGATATGTACGAACAATATTTTGGAAAAGGGAAAGCCGGGATTGGAATCCGCACAGCGATGATGGTTGTTGCGCCAATGCTGCGATGGTGGGATGTAAAAACATCATCTCGAGTTACCTATTTCATTGCAATTTCCGAAGAGGTGCGGGGGAGGATCAAGAAACATTATAACCGTTCTTCGGATATGATCTATCCTCCGGTCGACACGGAACAATTTCAACTTTCCACAACGGAAGAAGATTTTTATTTGATCGTAAGCGCACTTGTTCCATATAAGCGTGTCGATCTCGCCGTACAAGCTTTTACCGCAAACGGGAAAAAGTTAGTGATTGCCGGGACTGGACCGGAAAGCGGGAAGTTGAAATCAATAGCGGGATCAAATATTACGTTTCTTGGCTGGCAAAGTGATAAAGAGTTGGCTCAATTATACGCAAAGTGCACTGCGTTGATCTTTCCGGGCGAAGAAGATTTTGGTATTGTGCCACTTGAAGCTCAGGCGAGCGGTAAGCCCATTGTTGCCTTTAGCAAAGGAGGAGCTTTGGAGACTATTATAGATACCAAAACGGGGATATTCTTTGCTGAACAAACTGTAGAATCACTACAACAGGCTTTTGAACGTCTCTCATTAATCAAATTTAATTCAATCGATATCCGTCAACACGCGCTAGGATTTTCCCGCACCATTTTCAAGCAGAAAATGAAGGACTATATCGAAGAAAAAGTACGGCAACATATTCATAAACAATAACTTGCCGTTATCCTTCCTGTAAAATTTCATTGCATCTTTTCCTCTTTTTTTCTAAATTTGTAATCCAATTTAGTATCAAGTCACACGCTTTGCAGGAGTGCGAATGCCATCTGAGCGGGACCATCACGCATCAAAAAAAAATGCGTTTGAAATAGTGGTGATTCCGCAAGGGGAAACCGGTTCGACAAGCTCCTTCAAAGCCTCTGTATTGACGATAGCACTGGTGTGCATAGGAATTGTAATGGTGATTGCATCGCTAACCGTAGCGTCGATCGTTTATACACCAGTTAGCTTACTCCTTCCGATGTCTGAAGAACAATTGCAGAAGCGTTACGGCTCTGAATTATTTGAAGTGCAAAATAGGTTGAATAGAATTTCCGGCGAGGTCATTGTTCTTCGTGAGTATAATAATAAATTACGAAAAGCACTAGGCCAAAAAGAAATACCGAGCGACAGTGATTTTACTATCGCATCTTTGCATCTATCATCATCGGTAGAAGATAAAGATCGAGTGGTAAGCGAAACTCTAGAAAAACAAGAACCCGTTACGGAAAAACCAGTTGCACAGACAATCGTGTATCGGAATACTAATTCGGTAAAAGAAGAAGTAACATTTCGTGCAGAGTTTCCGATCATTGCTCCGGCTGTCGGGTATGTTTCAAGGCGATTCGAATCGGAACGAGGACATTACGGAATTGATTATGCGGGAAAAATTGGATCGTTGATTGTTGCTGCTGCTGGCGGCTACGTTGTGTTTGCAGGATTTACATCGGAAGATGGTTACACGATCATGATTTCCCATGGCGGCGGATTTTTGACAACATATAAGCATAACCAAAATGTTCTAAAATCGGTTGGTGAGTTTGTAAAACGCGGTGAACCGATAGCGTTGCTGGGAAATTCAGGGCGAACAAGTTTCGGACCGCACCTACATTTTGAAGTATGGAGCAATGGCAAAGCACAAAATCCAAATGATTATCTGATTGCGAGCGAACTATAATGGCAGACAACAGCACGATAAAAAATTTGAATCTCATCGGTGCAGGTACGACCGTTGACGGAAAAATTCGTACTCAAGGAAGCATTCGTATCGATGGTAAGGTGACGGGTGAAGTTCATGCAGCGGAGAATCTTGCGGTTGGTTTGACCGGAGAG
>JANXZD010000379.1 GCA_025355705.1 Bacteroidota bacterium
AAACAACGCAGTACCAATGGAATGCTGCAAATTGATCAATTGGGCATGTAGTTCCGGCAAGCTCTTATGTATCTCACTAAGAATTGTGTCAACGCGCCATACAAACATTCCGCTGTTCCAATAAAAATCTCCGCTCTCCAAAAATTTTACCGCTGTTGTATAATTTGGTTTCTCTGCAAATGTTTTTACTTCAAAGACACCATCGATGTTAACAGGCTGAGTCTCTTCACTCCTGTCTTTCACCTGAATATATCCATAGCCGGTCTCCGGATGTGTGGGATGAATTCCAATGGTTACCAGACCGGATGTGATATGTGCAACTTGTGATGCAGTGTCCAATATTCGTATAAATTCCGGTTCATTGGCTATAAGATGATCTGCAGGAAGAACAACCATAATTCCTTTTGGATCAAGACGATCAATGAATAGTGCTGCAAGTCCGATACACGGCGCCGTATTCCTTCCAACCGGTTCAACAATAATATTCTCGACAGGAACATTGGGAAGCTGTTTGATGATAGCATTTTTTTGAAGCTTATTCGTAACAACAAAAACATTTTTCTCTTCAATGAATCCTTTCAATCGTTTCACAGTGTTCTGTATCATCGTTCCATCACCAACAATCTCCAATAATTGTTTTGGATTTTTTTCACGACTTCGAGGCCAAAAACGCGACCCGACTCCGCCGGCCATGATCACTGCATATACAGGTAAATGTTGTTCCATATTATTTGTTTGAAAGAAGTTCTTTAGGATCGTTGATATAATTTGTAATATTTTGTAAAATAGTAATTCCACCATTCGACTGACGCATTGCATTCAACAATCTATCACCAATATCATGGATGGTCTCTGCAAAAAGGTCGGTTCGTATCTTTCCTTGTTCATCAGCAAAACCAATGAGTCGAATCAATGCTTCATAGAAATCTTGGACAACAATATTATTTGTATTTTTGGCTGTATCACTTGCCGAACGCGCGGTAACTCGAACTACTGACATTGCAATCGCTCGTTCACTTGGAAGTTTATCGGAGAATTCAATTGCACTTTGTGCAACCCGTTGAGTTGCTTCCCACAGATCGGCATTCATAGAATCGACTAGAGATGGTGAGGAATGATTTTGATCAGACTCCAAGGGTGAAGCAGTCAAGGCCGATTCAAACGATTCTAACATGGGGGTTGACGTATCCCAAATCGGTTCGGATATCGGTTGATCAATTCCGGCGACGGCATCCGTTGACAACGATATAGCAGAAGATTGTTCTGTGCGCGAATATGATGAACTGAAAAATTCATCATCAGAGATATGAATATCTTGGATCGGTCGAATTGGAGCTTCAAACGTCCTGGAAAAATCTGGCATGTCAAACGGCTGATTGAGAAATGCCTCGAACAATTTTTCATTGAGAAGAAGAATATCACTTTCAAATTGCTCCGGTGAAAAAGAATTGTTCGATGCTTTTGTTTTTTTCAATAACCATTCCATTGCAAGAGCACATTTTGAAAAACCCTGAACATGAATTAATGTGTTCACTTCATGCTCCGGCGATTGTGAATGTGAAAACTTATCAACAAGTTTCGTTAACTTTGCGCCATGAGAAGGAATAAGACTATCAACCAAACCACTGCTGGTTCGATCTAACACGCGTAATAAATATTCTTCGTTACTTTGCATTGATATATTTTCTTGGGACACGACTTGAAACAGCACAGGTCACTTCGTACGGTATAGTTCCTATACCATCTGCAATATCCCATGCCGAGATGTTCTTTGTTTTACTTTTCCCCAACACTACGACTTCATCCCCGATTTTTATATTTGTCGCACCGACATCAATCATGATTTGGTCCATACATATCGTGCCAACAACTGGAAATTTTTTTCCATTGATCAATACTGATGTTTTGTTAGTTAATGTACGAAAATATCCATCAGCATACCCAACGGTAACGCTCGCAATTGTTGTTTTCCCCTTAGTAAAAAATCGTTGAGAATAACTGATACTCGTTCCTTTTGGAACTGTTTTAACAAATCCTATTCTTGCTTTAATCGACATAACGGGTTTTATCGCAACACTCGACAATGTTTTATGCGATGGTTTGTAACCGTACATCATTATACCAGCGCGAACCATATCAAAATAGGAGTCCGGCATTTGTAGAATAGCACCGCTATTTGCGCAATGAACCAATGGAATGTGTATACCTTCCATTTCTAACTGAACAATGATCGTTCTGAACGACTTCAATTGTTCATTCGCAAAAGAAAGTTCACTGTCATCTGATGTCGCGAAATGGGTGAAAATTCCTTTAACAAGAATATTCGACATTCGAGAAACAGTTTTAACAAACCTAACTGCTTCACTAACCGGAACTCCGATTCTTCCCATTCCTGTATCGATCTTAATATGGATCGAAGTTTTTGTCTTTCTCTGCTTCGAAATTGCATTCAAACGTCGTGCATTACCAATATCACAAATCGTTGGCTCAAGATCATGCATAACAAAAAGGTTTAATTGATCACGAATTGGGGCGGTGAACACATGGATGGGAACTTGTATATTCTCCTTGCGCAACTCAATTCCTTCTTCAACCAACGCTACACCAAAATATTCTGCAGTTTTATTTTTAATAATCGATTGAACGACCGGAATAACACCATGTCCATAGGCATTTGCTTTTACAACGGCCATAATTAAGGGATGTCGTCCAACCTTTTTCCGAATATTTTTCAGATTAGTGTTTAGAATTTCCAGATCAATTTCAGCAAATGTCGGGCGCATGAAGTACGAAGATAAAATTTGGGTTGATGCTAGAAAAAAATAGCCCGCGGAAGAATGACTTCAGCAGGCTATGGAATAACGTTGTCCATCTATTTCTTTGATGCGATTTTCAATCGATTGATAGAACGATATAATGCAACCCGCGCTCGTTCAGGGTCAAGTGATTTGTCTTTTGATGCCAACCGTTCGTCAGCCCGTTTTTTTGATTTCTCGGCACGAGCAATATTGATCTCATCTGATCGTTCAGCAGATTCAGCAAGCAAAATTACCTTATTGGATTTCACTTCAACGAAACCGCCGCTAATTGCAAAAAGTATTTTTGCACCGTTTGTTTCGATCACTTTCACTTCACCAACCCCTATCAAGGAAAGCAACGGTGCGTGATTAAACAATACTTGAAAATTTCCCACCACACCAGGCGCGGTGAAACTTTGTATCTCACCGGAATACACGGTGTTAGCCGGAGTTACGATATCCAATTGAAAATTTTTATTTATCATAAATATTATGCCGCTTGCAATACTTTTGCTTTTTCAAATACCTCTTCAATTCCGCCGCACATTAAAAATGCTTGCTCCGGTAATTGATCGCATTCACCATCTACGATCATTTTAAATCCTTTGATCGTATCTTCCAACTTAACATACCGACCGGGAATACCGGTGAATTGTTCCGCTACGTGGAAGGGTTGTGATAAGAATCGTTGAAGCTTACGTGCACGCGAAACGGTCACTTTATCTTCATCCGAAAGTTCATCCATTCCAAGAATGTTGATGATATCTTGAAGATCTTTGTATTGTTGTAAAATTACTTTTACAGATTTTGCTACATCATAATGATGCTGGCCAACAATCAACGGATCCATAATACGCGATGTTGAATCAAGAGGATCGACAGCGGGATAAATACCAAGTTCGGAAATTTGACGACTCAATACTGTCGTTGCATCCAAATGCGAAAATGCTGCAGCCGGTGCCGGATCTGTCAAGTCATCCGCTGGAACGTAAATAGCCTGCACAGAAGTGATCGATCCTTTACGAGTTGAAGTGATGCGTTCTTGAAGTGCTCCCATTTCAGTTGCAAGCGTCGGTTGATAACCAACTGCTGACGGCATACGCCCGAGCAACGCTGATACTTCTGAGCCTGCTTGCGTAAAACGGAAAATATTATCGATGAATAGCAGAACATCTTTCCCTTCATCATCACGGAAATATTCTGCAATCGACAATCCGGTTAACGCAACACGAAGACGAGCACCAGGCGGTTCATTCATCTGACCAAACACAAGCGCGGTCTTAGCAAGAACTCCCGATTCCTTCATTTCCAACCAAAGATCGTTTCCTTCACGTGTACGTTCACCAACACCGGCAAACACAG
>JANXZD010000459.1 GCA_025355705.1 Bacteroidota bacterium
ATTGTCAGTCCGCTTGATGTTTACAATGATAACTCCAGCGCCAAAGCGGGAGTTGGAAAGGTAGTCCAAAAAGACAGCGTATTCGTGAATTTGGACTATGCAATTCCTGTTGCTATTGGAATAAAAGACGGACTATTGAAAAATCCTCCGACAGCGTTTGATCAAAGTGTTGATACAACTCAAGTTAATCTTATTAAAAACGGAAAGATCTACCTTGATTTCATGAATACATTTCCGCTCGATGTAGAAATGAACATTAGATTATTAAAAGGAATTCTTCCTGATAAAAAAATTGCCGACACGATTTCAGCACCGGCTTTGACGATTCCGCAAAATCCTTCAGATACTTTGAATTACCCGCCGTTACGTATTGCGGCCGATACGACGGCGCTTCGCACTGGACAGCGTTCATTCACATTCCTTAATCTAACACCGGATGATGCGAAAAAATTGGGTAATGCTTCCTTCAGTGCAGTTGATTTGAAAATGAAAACATCCGGTAATGGGAACACCGCCAAAGTATTCAATCTAACGGATAAACTTGTGATGTCCGTTAAAGCGAATATTATTTTCCTTGTTGATACAGATAAATTAAAATAATAACCACATCATGAAGAAAGGACAAATGACAATGAAAAAAGTTCAATCACATTGTTTCGTTGCAACAGTTGTAATCCTTCTTGCATTGGATGTGGTTTTGACGACCACATCATTCGCAGGAGGAGATAAATATTCACCGCGTCTCGTTGGAATGGGACGCGCTTTTACCGCATTTTCACGCGGTCTGGATGCCGTTGGCGTTAACCCGGCAAATCTTGCTTATAATGACAGAGATGCAACAGTGACAATCAATCTTGTTCCTATCGGATTTTCAATTGGAAGCGATCTGATCAATCTACAGATCTATAATGATTTCTTCACGGGAGTTGATGATCCGGTGACCGGTCAGCGAGTTTCAAAATTTTTAACAGATCAGGACAAAGATAAAATACTTGAGCTGTTCCCTTCGGGTGTTGCTCATACTCAAATGCGATTAGAAACAGCACCCATCGGAATCTCTGTTCAAGCCGGTAATTTCGGATTTGCAATCGTTCCATCAGTATATACAGCGTTGAACCTTGATCTTGATAAATCATATCTTGAATTTCCGTTACGCGGATATCCCGCCGGTAAATCTTACAACTTTGATAATACGGCAATCAATGGACAATCGGTAGCTGAAGTGAACTTCTCATTAGCATATCTGCTTCCGATTCAGTTTCCATTCACCAGTGATATAGCCGTTGGAATCGGCGTAAAATATTTGCAAGGTCTTGCGTTTATTGCGACAGATCATTACAAAGGATCGGTCATACCCGAAGTAATAGACAATCCCGATGGTTCTCAATCCAACGGACCAACAGTTGCGAATTTTGATTTTCTGCAATGGGTAGCTGTTGTTGATGAAAAAAATCCGAAACCTGCCGGCACAGGGCTTGGGTTTGATATCGGTGTCTCAATGAAACTGATGGACAATATTCAATTTGCCTTGAGCGTTACCGACATAGGAAAAATCAAATGGGATCAGAATACAAAAGCGATCATTGGGAATGCATCGCTCCGATTAGCTTCGGCTGGTGATCCTGAGAATCAGCAAAAATTGAAAGATGCATTCAAAGGAAAAACGATTGATACGACGGGATTTGAATTTGCCCTTCCAACGGCTGTCAATGTCGGTGCGGCAATACAAATGGATGATATGTTTGACGTCATCCCATTCCGATGGCTTATAGCTGCTGACGGACATTTTGGGTTGAATGAAATCGGCGGTAATACTAAACTTCCGCAATTTTCAATTGGAACAGAACTTGATCCCGTAGCAGGTTGGTTGCCGCTTCGTACCGGTATCATCATTGGTGGCCGAGAACGTTTTGCATGGTCTGCTGGATTTGGATTACATTTTGCTAATACATTTGATATCGATTTTGCAACCCAAAGTATTGCACTCTTGACCAATCCCGGTACGTTCAGAACAGGATCCTTTACGATGGGAATGCGGCTGCGATTATAAGAGTTGTTAATTATGGATACATAAAAAATCCCCGATCTCGTAAAACGATATCGGGGATTTCTGTTCTTAAATGGCGAGGCGTAATCGTGCAACGGGGATCATCATCGATTCACGGTAT
>JANXZD010000478.1 GCA_025355705.1 Bacteroidota bacterium
CCATCACTCCTAAGCCAATAACTGCTATAGAGTGAAAACCATCGGAATCCTTTTTTGAAAGCTTAATATCACCGAGAATTTCTGAAAATTGATTAGTCGTCATATCGATTACATTTTATTGTGAATTAGAACTGTTTCAAATTTTTGATTATCACATAATAATATCGCAATTTCTGCGCCAAGTTTCGCGATAATTTTATTTAGGTAAATCTTTGAATTTTAGTCTAAAAACAACTATATTAAGGAGTCAGAAGAAATGAATGAAACAATATTGTTCGCAACATTGTTAATAATCTCAAGTTCTTCTATTTTTTTGGAATGATATAAGGCTTAAGAAGACCTATTTAAGAATGCTAAAGTTATCTAAAAAAGTTGAATACGGTTTAATCGCCATCCGCCATATTGCGTCGTTAAACAATCAAATCTCAACAGTGAAAGAGATTTCGGAGCGCTATGCTATTCCGGTTGATGTTCTAGCAAAAGTGATGCAGAAATTAACCAAAGGAAAATTGGTCGTATCATTTCAAGGTTCCATGGGTGGATATTCGTTGGCACGTAGTGCCGACGAAATTTCTGTGATGAATGTAATTTCTGTCATTGAAGGCGCACAGGTTGGAATTGCACAATGCTTTACTGAAGAAGAAGCGAATTGCTCCATTCATTTAAATTGTACAATAAAAAATCCGCTCAGTAAAATTCAACATAATCTCGAAGATGTTTTTAATACAATGAAAGTGTCAGAAATCGTCTAATGATCAAAACTCCGGTGTATATGGATTATCATGCAACAACACCTGTTGATAAACGGGTGATCGATGCGATGATGCCTTTTTTCACCGAACATTTTGGCAACGCAGCAAGTTTACAACATCGTTTTGGATGGATTGCAAAAGAAGCGGTCGAGATTGCAAGAAAGAAAATTGCAAAAGCGATCAATGCTCAACCGAGAGAAATTATTTTCACCAGCGGAGCAACAGAATCAAATAATCTTGCAATAAAAGGTGTTGCTCATTCATTACGTTCAAAAGGAAATCATATCATCACGACTCAGGTAGAACACAAATGTATTCTTGAGTCTTGTAAGGCATTGGAAGCAGATGGATTTAGAGTAACGGTTCTTCCGGTCGACAAAAATGGAAAAGTAGACGTTGATGATGTGAAGAATGCTTTCACAGATTCGACGATTCTTCTCTCCGTGATGTTTGCAAATAATGAAATTGGAACGGTACAACCGATCAACGAAATTGGAAAAGTCTGTGCTAAGAAGGGAATTGTTTTTCATACTGATGCGACACAAGCGGTCGGCAGAATTCCGATTGATGTCGAAGCGATGAATATTCATTTACTTTCTTTCACGTCACATAAAATGTACGGACCAAAAGGAGTTGGAGCGTTGTATGTTCGTTCAAAGAATCCTCGCATTGCACTTGAAGCTCAAATGGATGGAGCGGGTCATGAACATGGTTTGCGTTCCGGAACATTGAATGTTACAGGAATCGTAGGATTCGGTACAGCGGTGCAGATTGCAATGGAAGAAATGGATGAAGAGAATATCAGATTATTCTGGTTGAGAAATCGACTGCAGGAAAAGTTAATGCGAATTGATCAAACAACTTTGAATGGACTTTCCGTAGAAAGACTTCCAAACAATCTTAACATCACATTTCACAATATTAACTCTGACCAGTTGATGACAGAGATGAATGATATTGCAGTTTCCGCAGGTTCAGCGTGCACTTCGGAAGAAATTGGTGATGTTCAATATTCACATGTCCTGCATGCGATCGGTCTCAACGGGGAAGCAGGACGTTCAACGATACGGTTTGGACTTGGAAGATTTACAACTGAAGAAGAAGTGGACTATGTTGCAGATAGAATAAACAATGTTATATCAAAGCTCAGAACATTTTCAGCGGTAGGTGTGTTATGAATATTAAATTTAAGAAATCACAATATATTATCGGAAATCAAGTCGAGTTTATGAACTTTATGCGGACTCGCGCTCAATTGATCCATTTATCAAATGTATTTTTCCGTGACCTGCATTTTGCGGTGATGGAATTCCTGAAGAAAAAAAACGTGAAGCTTGGGCAGACTGAAGGGGAACAAGTGGCTCGAGAAGTTGCGTCAAATTTCGAAAAGAAAAATATCTTCAAAAAATTGAACATGCAAACATGGATGTTGAACTATACTGATTACGCAATTAAAAAGGCAGTTTAAATAAAAATTATGGAGAATATTATATGTCCGAAGTAATGATACAGACTCAAGAAGAGGATATCATCCTCACGGAACGTGCAATTGCAGAAGTTCATGCGATCAAAGAAAAAAATAGTATTCCTGAGAACCACAATTTACGTCTTGGCGTAAAAGGGGGTGGATGTTCGGGATTGTCGTATGTGCTTGCGTTTGACGACCAAGTGAAAGAAAAAGATATGATTCTGGAAAAGAACGGTGTCAAGATCACTATCGATCAGAAAAGTATGTTCTATCTTTCCGGCACAACGTTAGACTTTACCGATGGCCTGAACGGGCGAGGTTTTGTGTTCAATAATCCGCAAGCAGCAAAAACCTGCGGCTGCGGAAGTTCTTTTGGAGTATAAAAGTAATTTTGTAACCGCGACTTTTGGATCGCTCAACGCAGACTAAAGTCTGCAGTTACCCCCTATCTCGAGAAAATAACATGGCAGAAACAATTGAAGAATTAGTATCGCAGGAATATAAATACGGATTTACTACCGACATAGAATCGGATACGATTCCTGTGGGATTAAGTGAGGATGTCGTTCGTATTATTTCCGCAAAAAAGAATGAACCGGAATGGCTTACCGAGTGGCGATTAAAAGCATTTCGAGTTTGGAAAACAATGGAAGAACCGCGTTGGCCAAATCTGAAATATGCAAAGATTGATTATCAGTCGATCAGCTATTATTCTTCGCCGAAACAAGCAAAAAAATTGAACAGCCTTGATGAGGTTGACCCTATTTTGCTTGATACCTATGCACGACTCGGTATTTCTCTCACCGAACAAAAACGATTGACCGGTGTTGCTGTCGATGCCGTTTTTGATTCTGTTTCGGTTGCAACAACATTCAAAGAAACACTGAAAGAAAAAGGGATTATTTTTTGTTCATTCTCTGACGCGGTTCATGAACATCCGGAACTTGTTAAAAAATATCTCGGTTCGGTTGTTCCATATGCAGATAATTATTTTGCCGCGTTGAATTCGGCAGTGTTCAGCGACGGTTCATTTTGTTTTATTCCTAAAGGTGTTCGCTGTCCGATGGAGCTCTCGACTTATTTCCGTATCAATGCGTCGAACACCGGACAATTCGAACGGACACTCATCATTGCTGAAGATAATGCGTACGTCAGTTATCTTGAAGGATGCACCGCTCCAATGCGCGATGAAAATCAATTGCATGCTGCTGTTGTAGAACTTGTTGCGCTTGATTATGCAGAAATAAAATATTCAACCGTTCAGAACTGGTATGCCGGCGATAAAGATGGAAAAGGTGGTATCTATAATTTCGTTACCAAGCGCGGAAAATGTCAAGGTGTGAAATCAAAGATTGCATGGACTCAAGTTGAAACTGGTTCTGCAATCACATGGAAATATCCGTCGGTCATTCTTCAAGGCGATGATTCTATTGGTGAATTCTATTCCGTTGCGGTCGTTAATAATCGCCAGGATGCTGATACCGGAACGAAGATGCATCACATCGGTAAGAATACTCGCAGCACGATCATATCAAAAGGAATATCCGCAGGACGCGGCAATAATACATATCGTGGACTAGTGAGCATTGGAAAGAATGCAACAAACTCCCGCAATTACACTCAATGCGATTCGATGCTCATCGGAAATAAATGCAGCGCGAATACTTTCCCATATATCGAAGTAAAGAATAGTACGTCGAGTGTTGAACATGAAGCTTCGACATCAAAGATTGGCGAAGATCAGATATTCTATTGCAAACAGCGGGGAATCAATACAGAGAATGCAGTTTCAATGATCATCAACGGATTTGCAAAGGAAGTGTTCAAAAACCTTCCGATGGAATTTGCCGTTGAAGCACAGAAATTGCTTGGAATTAGTTTAGAAGGTTCAGTCGGATAATAAAATATTTACCGCCAAGAGCGCAAAGAACGCAAAGAATTTTCTAAAATTTATTTTCAGCGGACTCTGTGAACTTTACGGTGTCAAAAAACGGAGAATAGTTAATGATCGAAATTAAAAATCTACATGCATCAGTCAATGGTAAACAGATCCTGAAGGGGATTAACCTATCAATCAAAGCAGGAGAAGTGCACGCAATTATGGGACCGAATGGTTCCGGGAAAAGCACGCTTGCCCAAGTTCTTTCAGGACATCCTGCGTATGAAGTGACAGAAGGAACTGTAACGTTCGAAGGCCAGGATATTCTTGATATGGAACCGGAAAAACGTGCGCATGCAGGTGTTTTTCTTGCATTCCAATATCCGGTAGAAATTCCCGGCGTGAGCAACAGTTATTTCCTTAAAGCGGGATTGAACGAGATCAGAAAATCACGTGGGCAAGAAGAATTGGATTCAATGCAATTCCTGAAATTGCTGAAAGAGAAAATGAAAGTTGTTGAAATGGATCATAGTTTCATCAACCGTCCTGTAAACGAAGGATTTTCTGGCGGTGAAAAGAAACGGAATGAGATCTTGCAGATGGCTGTGCTGGAACCGAAACTTGCGATCCTTGACGAAACAGACTCCGGATTGGATATTGATGCACTGAAAATTGTTTCAGCCGGAGTGAACAAATTGAAATCCCCGACAAACGCAACGATCGTCGTGACCCATTATCAACGTCTGCTCAATTATATCGTTCCGGATTTTGTACACGTTTTGGTGAATGGTCGTATTGTTAAATCGGGTGGAAAAGAATTGGCAATGGAACTCGAAGCAAACGGCTACGATTTCATTAAAGAAGAAATGTTACAATCAGCGTAATGGGAGAAGAAAAAATGTCTAGTGAAATAAACCATTATACTGCAGAATTCCAAGCCTTTCAGAAAAATGGAGCAACAAAAAGTCCATTGTGGGTGAATGATTTCCGAAAATCTGCGTTGATGGTGTTTGAAGAACGGGGATTCCCGACAACAAAGGATGAAGATTGGAAATACACGA
>JANXZD010000522.1 GCA_025355705.1 Bacteroidota bacterium
AGATATTGTTTTCCTTCAAACTCAATTTCGATGGCAGCATCACGAAGGAATAAGGCGTAGTCTCCTTCTTCAGCCTGCAATGGAATGTATTTTACCGGATCCTTTGGTGCGGACCACGATTCCTGATCGATGAAGTTTGGATTGACAACCGGATATCCCGGACCGACTCTAATGATATAACCGGCCTGCACTTTATCCTTCTCTTTCACACCGGGCGGGAGATATAAACCGTGAGCAGTCTTTTCCTGTCCTTTGTCCGGTTCGATCAGCATCTTGTCGCCGACTAAAAATATTTTTTTTTTTAGATTGAGCGCCATATTGTACCTCTCTCAATATACAAAGAAAAGAATATTTTACCACACACTGATTTAAACCATCTGTGTGTGCATTTGAATGCCGATCTTCTTCAAAAATTCATTGGGAAGTTCACCGCCCGCAAAAATAAAGACATAGGAATTCTTCAATTCTTGCTCACCGTTTTGAGTCAACAGAAGAACAGAGTCTTCCCGTATCTCTTTCACATCGGAATTGAAGATTAGTGTTATTTTTTTCCGGGAGACAAAATCTTCAATATGATTTTTATTCCGTTCTTTGATGCGTGAAAATTCATTTTTTCGGTAGGACAGTGTAACAATGTTATTATTTTGAGAAGCCAGTCCTATTGCTGCTTCAATTGCTGAATCTCCTCCTCCAACCACTAGAATGTGATCCTTATTATATGTAGCTGCATCTATCAACCGATATGTGACTTTTGATCGTTCTTCTCCCGGAACGCCAAGTTTTCGAGGTGTTCCTCTTCGTCCGAGGGCAAGAACCACATATCTCGCCTTAACTTGTTTCGTGGTGGTCGTAAGAGTAAATTCACTGTCTGCAAACTGAATATTATTTACTTTTTCATTGGTAGAAATTTTCAATTTCGTCTTTTCGATGATGGCGTTCCACAGTTCAAGTAACTGCTCTTTACTTGCCTCGGTAAATTTCAGTTTTCCCCACAATGGAAGTTCAACAGGATTTGTCATTACAATTTTTGCTCTGGGATATTGCAGAATTGTTCCTCCGATATCGCCTTGCTCAAGGATGAGATACCGAAGATTTTTTTCTTGAGCAGACAATCCTGCCGTTAATCCCGAAGGACCAGCGCCAATGATTGCCACATCAACCATGTCATCTCGTGATGCCGATGGCAATGTGGAAATATGCTCTATCACCTTTTTACCTTGCGATATTGCATTTTTGATCAATCCCATACCACCAAGTTCACCGACAATGAACATACCTTTTACAGTCGTTTCAAAATTACCGTCAATAATCGGTAGATCTGCGCTTCGTCCCGGTTTCGCCATCATCAATTCAATTCCACCAACAGGACATGCTTCAGCACATAATCCATGTCCAACACATTTTGCACCATGAATAAGTACCGCTTTTCCCTCAATCAAACCGAGTACTTCACCTTCAGGACAAGCCCGCAAGCAAACTCCGCAACCGATACACAGATTCGCATCAATATGAGGATGCATTGTTAACGCTTCATCAAGACCTGAGACTTTCATTTTTTTAAATTTTTCCCGCGCTTTTTCTTCCTTTTTACGGAATTTTCTTGTGTACGGAATGACCGTAACAAGAATGAGAACAACGGTTATAACAATCGTGATCAGTGTTTCATTCATATTAAAATCTCATGCCTATTTCAGCAAAAACTCTGATGCTATTCATCGTTTTATCCATCACACCATCTGCGGAGAGTGAAGAATAGAACATCCGTGATATTCTATAATTAATACTTGCGGTCGCAGTGTGCGTAGCATAATCTTGCTGTTGTGAAAGAATCCTGTACGAATAATAATCGTACCGAAGAGATGTCGTCAACGAATAGAAGAATGTTCTGTCGATATCAAAAGTAATATTGTTTCCATCTGAATATACACCAATAATTTTTGAATATCGAACCCCAACCCCGATCTCTGTACCAAGAACATCGCTCATTCGAACCGACCCGTCGAACGTTTTGGCATCTCTCGCATCTCCTTTTTTTATTCGATATACAAATCCACCAGAGATTGAGATGTAATACGGCAGACGAACGGTTGCATTAGCACGTAATCCCTGCATAAAATTTTTATCAAACAATGTATCGGAGATTGTTTTCATTGTTTCGAAAAGATAGACTGAACGAGTTCCATCGTAACCAACATTGGTTGACAGCCACGATACGGGATAATAATTGACAGAGAAAAATGTATTGGAAAGACTGAATGCAGAGCGCTTTACACCGTTCGTAATATCATTCAGATCCATTTCAGAACTTTCATAGATCGAAAGATCGGAACTCAATGCGGCGTAGTTTTGCAGATAGATAAATTCCCTGTCAAGATTCCCTTTCACTTGCTGGCGAATATAGGCAACTGTTCCATCATAATGTCGAGAATAATTTTGACCCGAAGTATAACTGACGAACAATGCTTCTTTTGTATTATCCGAATTAACACTAATTGATTGATCCAGTACATTTGCACCAAACATAATACCCGCTGTAAAATCACCCTGCCGTGCATAAAAATGCGCACCATCGAACACACCCATTCCTCCGACAAATCGAGAGGTCATTCGGCCGATCCCATAGCCAAATTGATCATCGGGAAGGTCGTGTTGTATTTGGAATTCATACATTCTCGTTTTAAACCGTGACGATCCCCCGTATCGTTGGTAGCTATTTGTCATATCGTAGTAACTGCGGGAATACATGGAAAATTCCAAACCTGTACCATACAGATTACGGATATTGAGACGAAGCAACGGCGCAGGTTGGCTCAAATTAAATCGGGAATCTTCAGCAAGCATTCCGGAATACTGTAACGATGCTCTTCCGGTAATGATGTTCTCATTTTTCTCGATCGGTATACTTTTGGGCACTGTCTTTACAACAGTATTTGTAGTTTCTTTAAGAACGGGAGTAGAAACTACCTGAGGAGCCGATTGAACAACAATATTTTTTTTACTGAATCCCAGATCACCAACGGTAATCGCTCCCTCACCGAAAAGGATCTGCGCTGATGAAGATTTTCTCGATACCGCCGTAATAAGAATAGTTGCAATTATTTTTTGATTCTTTTGGATATCGACAGTGTCGCCGACTGCAAATCCTGCGTCACGGCCGGCATCCAAATACACAACCGATGCAGAAATATACGAGACAGATGCCCGTATCTTTTCATCAGCTTTTGAATTCAAGGCAATCATCACAACAAGCAGGCAAAATATATTGTTTTTAAATTTCAGACTGAACATCAGTTGCCCCCTCTAGGATGGCACTGATACCATACCGAACTTTGATATCCATATTCTGAAATTTCAATTTGGTCTCTTCTGTTCATTGTTTATTCATTATATTCATGACAATTGGTGCATTCAAGTTTTACGCGGTTATTAGACAAACAGTAATACTATATTTCTACTTTGATCATCCTTCATTTCCCTGCCATCACAGAATGACCCTGACAATAAATCCACTTCTAACCCTTATGGCAAGTATAACAATCCCGATTCTTATTATGAGCCGTTGCATGACAGCCTGTTGTACAACTGTGTGTGGTAAACGTACCGGCAGTCCTATGACAATCTCCGCAGCTATTCCAACGACCGGGACGATGAGTGCTTCCGGAGGAAATTGGAAAATAGGAATCATGCGGAAACAACGCTGCCGGCTGCCACGTTAGGGCACGATGGCACATTTCACAATTCGTCGGAAATTTCGCCGCTTGATGATTTGGATTTGTTGTTGCCAAATATTCTTTCTGATGACATTCGAAACAGTCACGCGAAACACCGCGAAATGTTCCGCTAGTATGGCATTGATTACACGCCACACCTTCATGAGCACCGCGTAATGGAAATTCTGTTTTATTATGATCAAAACTATTTCGCCATGATTGTGCTTCTACCGAATGACATCGTTCACATTCTGTCCCAAATCCAGCCTGAACGTGATTCGGAAGAACAGCCGATTCAAAATCCTGGCGATGACATGAATAACAATTCTTCGAAGTACCAACAAATTTTAACGACGAATGGCAATCGACACATTCAGCCATTTGGTGTTGTCCGCGCAATACGTAAGAAGTCCTCGAATGGTCAAATTTCATCGGAACAACTATTTCTTTCCATCCATTCGTCGAATGGCAATCGGTACATTTCCATTCTATGATCCCGTGAGGAGACTCTTGTGAAAACACAAATGAAAATACTATCAATTGTAAGACAATAAAATATTTCAACGTCGCTCTCTATATTATCTCATTCCTTTAATGCTAAAGAATGATTCACCATCTAAATTTATTTCTTGACCCAATGAATACAGTAACACCCTTCCTAATTTTTGCTCCCTCCATGACAATTGGATGTATAACATGTTTGGTTTTTATTATGGGCATTAGAATGACAGCCTGTTGTGCAACTCGCAAATCCTAAATTTCCCGGAACAGTATGGCAACTTGCGCATTTAACAGATGAATTATGATGTTTTGATACTTTGTAAAAAGTATCATGTCCAAATATCCACGGTTGCCATGCATTGGTATTATGGCATGTTATACATGTCTTTGAAATATTATACTGTCCAGAGACATGATTAGGATCTGTTGTCGAATTATAATCGGCCAGATGACAGGTATAACAGTCCGTTGTTGTTCCCTTATACAGTCCATTTTTATGGCAATTTACGCAAGCAGCGGAAACGTGAGCCCCAACTAACGGGAACGCAGTTGTGCTGTGATTAAATGTCGCCGGCTTCCACGCAACGTTTGAATGACAAATCAAACAAGTGTGTGAGAATTGCGAAATCACATGACTCGGTGTCGTTGTACCATTAAAGTCCACAAGATGGCAGGTATAACAATCCGTTGTTGTTCCCTTATACTGTCCATTTTTATGACAGTCAGAACAAATAACTGCTGCATGAGCACCAACCAACGGGAAACTCGTGTTCGCATGGTTAAATGTTGATGGTTTCCACGCTGTTGTGGAATGACATGTTAAACAATCATGCGAGAATTGTGAGGTTGCATGATTCGGATTTGTTGTATTGTTAAAATTATTTTGATGACAGCTAAAGCAATCAGAGGGCAATCCTTTAAATACTCCATTCGTATGGCACGATGCGCAGACAACAGAAACGTGAGCCCCAACCAATGGGAACGTTGTTGAACTGTGATTGAAGGTTGACGGTTTCCACACGACCGTAGAATGACATGTTAAACAGTCATGCGTAAATTGTGCTGCTGCATGATTCGGATTTGTTGTGCCGTTAAAATTATTTTGATGGCAACTAAAGCAGTCAGACGGTAATCCTTTGAATACACCATTCGTATGGCACGATACACATGTGACAGAAACGTGAGCACCCACCAGCGGGAACGCAGTGGTGTTGTGATTAAATGTCGCCGGCTTCCACGCTACGTTCGAATGACACGTCAAACAATCATGCGAAAATTGCGAGGTCACATGACTTGGTGTCGTTGTACTGTTAAAAGCCGTCACATGACAATCATAACAAACCGTTGAAGTTCCTTTATACGGCCCACTCTTATGACAATCTGAGCAAATAACAGAAACGTGAGCCCCAACTAATGGGAACGCAGTTGTGCTGTGATTAAATGTCGATGGCTTCCATGCTACATTCGAATGACATGTCAAACAATTGTGTGAAAATTGACCTGTCGCGTGATTTGGACTAATTGTACTGTTAAAATTGTTTTGATGACAACTAAAGCAGTCGGACGGTAATCCTTTGAATACACCATTCGTATGGCATGATGCGCATGTAGCAGAAACATGAGCACCAACTAATGGGAACGCAGTGGTATTGTGATTAAATGTCGATGGCTTCCACGCTACGTTCGAATGACACGTCAAACAATCATGCGAAAATTGCGAGGTCACATGGTTTGGTGTCGTTGTGCTGTTAAAAGCCGTCACATGACAATCATAACAAACCGTTGAAGTTCCCTTATACGGTCCACTCTTATGACAATCTGTGCATATAACAGAAACGTGAGCACCCATCAAAGGAAATGTCGTCGCGCTGTGATTAAATGTCGAAGGCTTCCATGCAAGATTTGAATGACACGTTAAACAATCATGCGAGAATTGACCGGTTGTGTGATTCGGATTAATTGTACTGTTATAATTGTTTTGATGACAACTAAAGCAATCAGATGGTAATCCTTTGAACCGCCCATTGGTATGGCACGAAGAACAATCAACTGTCTTATGAGCTCCGACAATTTGGAAATTCGTCTTATTGTGATCGAATGTTGATGGTTTCCACCCAACTGACGAATGACAGGACAAACAATCATGCGTGAATTGCGCAAGAGAATGATTTGGCGTTGTGGTCTTTACAAAACTCTGTTGATGGCATGAATAACAATCCGTTGGCAGTCCTTTGAATCGTCCATTCGTATGACACGATGAACATTCAACCGTCTTATGAGATCCAACCAATTGAAAATTCGTCTTATTGTGATCGAGCGTCGATGGTTTCCACGCAATATTTGTATGGCACGACAAACATTCATGCGAGAATGGTTCTATCGAATGATTTGGCGTAATGGCTTTCAAATAATCTTTCTCGTGGCATGTATAACAATCGGTCGGTAATCCTTTGAACTTGCCGTTACTATGACAGGATGAACATTCGGCACCTGTATGAGCTCCAACTAATTGGAAATTCGTTTTATTGTGGTCAAATGACGATGGCTTCCAGCTGATATTCGTATGACAGGTCACACAATCATGAGACATTTGTGCCGTGGTATGATTCGGCTGTGTTGTTTTATTAAAATCCTGATTGTGGCAGCTGAAACAATCCATCGGGAGAGACTTGAATTTTCCCCCCGTATGGCACGACGAACATTCCGCTCCCGCGTGTGCGCCAACCAGTTTAAAATTTGTTTTGTTATGATCGAACGTTGCCGGCTTCCATCCGTTGATTGTATGACAGGTTAAGCAGTCGTGCGAGAATTGACCCATCTTATGGTTTGGCGAAGTTGTTTGTCCAAAAACTTTTTGATGACAGCTATAGCAGTCCTGTGATAATCCTGAATACCGATTATTGGAATGGCACGATGCGCAATCAACAGAAAGATGAGCACCCACCAATTGAAAATTCGTTTTTGAATGCTGAAACACCGAAGGTTTCCAACCGGTCATGGTATGACACGAGAGACATTCGTGTGAAAACTTTCCGAGCTGATGATTTGGTACCAGAGCCTTTGCAAAATCTTTTGTATGGCAGGTAAAGCAATCCGTTGGTGTTCCCGTGAATCGTTTTGTTGTATGGCATTGGATACACTGTGCATTGGTATGCGCTCCCTGCAGCGTAAATCCCGTCGTCGTGTGGTCAAACTTCATCGGCTTCGCTAGCTCTTTCCAACCCTCCGTTGTATGGCAGTTGATACACGCTATCTTTATAGCGCCGTGGGGTGATTGTTGTCCATAGGTGAAAGACAATACAAGTGATGTGATCGCAATGACACGTATCGCGCTCGAAGTTATGCTGGATGACAATCTACGCATGCGGCTCCTAACGGTTTATACATGATAATTTTTTTCTTGTTAACGACGGTCGGTTTATGACATTTTTCACATGCAACATTTGCGTGTTTACCCGTCAACGAAAAACTTGCTTGTGTGTTATGATCAAACAATAACGATTTCCAACTCTTATCGATATGGCAACGCTCACACTCTGTCTTTCCGTTTTTAGCAAACTGACCGGCATGTTGATCCTCATGACACGTTATGCACTGTATGCCAACCCCAACATATTGAACAATATTGTTCTTCGTTTTGTGACATTCTGAACAAGCGATTGCAGCATGTTTCGCACGCAACGGAAATTTCGTTTTATCGTGCGAAAATTTCAATGCTTGCCACGATTCATTGGTATGGCATGTCTCACAGCCGTTGGTCATCTTAGCTGCAAATTGCGTACCATGAATATTATTGTGGCACGTTGTACATTCAATATTGTCTTCCCAATGAAATATGCGGGAATTCTTTGCTTGAATTTTTCCTTCAACGTGACATTTTCCACACGGAGTTGCAATATGACTTCCAATCAATGGAAATCGACTTTGTGAATGCTGCGCCATGCTATAAAGAGACGGAAGGAATCCTTTTTCATTATGACATGATTCGCATGCTCCGCCATCTTTTCGTGAACTGAATTGTTTTCCATGCGCATCCGGATGACAATTACTGCATTTCCCAAATTTTGTAATATGAAATCCTAGGTCACCACTGACATTCTTCACTTTCGGATTCTTTTCATGGCATTGTTCACACTTCAACTTTGAATGTTTGTCTTTCAATGGAAAAGCGGTTTTGGAATGATCGAACTGCTCACTCTTTACTTGATGCCACGATTCCGGAGTGTGACACTGCGAACACTCCTGTTTGAACTTTCCATTATGAGGATCTTTATGACACGATTGGCAAGTGGAAAATTCCATTTTAATAAATTGCGCTACCGAACCATTATCCCATGTCTTTTTATGACATTGTCCACACTCGACTTTTGTGTGAGCACCCACTAATTTGAAATTTGCTTTCTCGTGGGAAAATAGAACCGCCTTTTTCCATTGCTCTGTCGTATGACATGTTGTACACTGTTGTTTAAATTGCCCTCGATGTTCATCGGTATGGCACGATGCACACTCTGTTGATAATCCCAAATACGTTGTCGCTTTCCGTTCATTGGAAAAAGCCTGAACATCCTTCGCTTTAATTTTTGAAGGGGTGTGGCATTTTTCACATTCTACTTTCACGTGTTTTCCATCCAGCACAAAACCAACCACGGAATGATCGAACGTCTTTTTATCGAAACGGATTATTTGAAAATCGCGGCCATGATGATCTTTGTGACACTCAACGCATTGTTTCGAACCAATGGTTGCGTGAAAACCTTTTTTCATTGACACGCGAGATTGTATCTCTTTATGACAATCTAGACAACGGTCATTTGCCAATGATTTGCCGACCGTGTGACAATTAGTGCAATTATCCATTCCCTCTAAGTGCTGATGCCCTTTATATAAGTCCCCCGGCGATATTTGGGCGAAAGCGATTCCACCGAAAACAATGGCGGACAATATTCCTTTAAGGAAATTCAATGTCATCGCTATTTTCCTGCCGGAAGAAAATGTGTTTTCGCCTGAACCGCTTCATCACTGTTGGGTGCAATATCAATCAAATGTTTCAATACTTTTTCTGCTTCGCCGGTGTTTCCTTTTGTTGCAAGAAGCATCGCCTTATTATAGAGCGCTTTTGGGTTATCTTTTTTGAAACGAAGAATCTTTTCCGTCGTTTCCATTGCTTTATCATATTTCTTTTCATTGTAATAACAAACGGATAGATCAAATAACAGAGAATCGTTCTTCGGCTGAAGAATAATTGCCTGTTCAAAATATCGTATTGCATCCGATGTTTGATGACCATCCATCAATAATCGGGCAAGCGAAGCAATGTGGGCAGCATTCGATGGATTTTTTTCGACCGATACCTTTAATTGATTGACTTTTTCTTGATAGACCGGAACAACATTCTCTTTTGATGGCGCTGTCTCATTCGGAACGCCTTTCGTAACGGACTGTACCGGTTCCGGTGCCGTTTCAATAGCGTGTCGATTACGCAACAGGATAAAGGCAACTCCGGCGCAAAAAACGATGACGAGCAGAACAGTAAATCCAATGTTTTTTTTCATATTAAAATACCCATGTATAACCAAACGTGATCGCTACCCCGACATGAATGAACAAGATCACAAACATAATGATGCTGAATGGAAGATGAATAACATGCCAGTAGTGGAATAGATTTTTCACTTGCTCTAAAAAATGAACACGGCGCAACAACTTTATCCGTTCATTGGCGATCGAAATTATTTTTTTAACGGTGGCAGCATCAACAGACTTACCATGCAAATGCAAAACGATTTTCTTCAACCTCCCCCTTCTGGTCAGATCATTAACAATGAAGAATGTCACCAGCGATGCTATAGAAACTCCTCTTGTCTGTTTTGGACTTGCTAATGCATCGA
>JANXZD010000545.1 GCA_025355705.1 Bacteroidota bacterium
CGAAACCAGATAGGGTATTTGCCGGAAGAGCGCGGACTCTATAAAAAGAACGGATTGCTTGATACGATCATCTATTTTTCAACGCTTCGTGGAATTTCTCCGAGTGAAGCAAAGAAAAAAGGAATGGAATGGCTCGAACGATTCAACCTTCAAGCCTACGCAAAGCGTAAAGTTGAAGAACTTTCGAAGGGGAACCAGCAAAAGGCGCAATTCATCACCACGATACTGCATAATCCGGATCTTGTGATTCTTGACGAACCATTTTCCGGTCTCGATCCGGTGAATCAAATAGTGATGAAAGATATTTTCAACGAATTAAAGCAACAGGGAAAAGCAATTATTTTTTCAACTCATCAAATGGAAACTGCTGAAAAATTGTGTGATGAACTCTGTTTGATCAATCGGGGAAGGATCGTTTTAGAAGGAACGATCAAGCAGGCGAAACAACGGTTCGGTACAAATTCTCTTCATCTTGAATATGACGGTGACGGAACATTTCTTTCCTCTCTTCCGTTCGTGAAAAAAGCAACCGTCTACGAAAATTATGCTGAACTATCACTGAACGGAGAAGTTTCTGCAAAAGAGATCCTCTCTGCAGTAATTCCAAAGGTTGAGCTGCGAAAATTTGAATTTGTTGAGCCGTCATTGAATTCAATCTTTTTAGAAGTTGTGGGTGCTTCAATTGAAGAAGTTGAAAAAGAAAAAAATGAACTACACCAAAAACAGAATGTTCCAATGCCTTCCATTAAAAATCCCGAAGTTAAAAAACAACAGATCTCACTATTGGTTGGTTTGCTGGTGGCAATCATTGGATTGATCATGCTTATCAGCGGAAAAGATTCGGGGATGATATCCGGAATCGGTGTATTAGCAGCACTTGCTTCATTTTTTAAATTGCAGAAATTGAAAAAACAACTTAGACAGGAGGCAGGAAATGAATAAAATACTCGCTGTCGCAAAATGGGAATTCATCGAAAAAGTACGGACCAAGGCATTCATCATCGGCCTTTTTATGACTCCTATTATTATGTCGATGTTTACCGTTCTTCCAAGTTTGCTTGCGGATAAAGGTGATGAAAAGACCAAGAAGATCGGTATCATCGATGAAACTCATTCTCTGACGAAACTGATCGATGCACGATTGAGTGAGAAGCATAAACTCAAAGATGGTTCACCTAATTACACGCTCGTTGAGATAACGGATGAGAATACTACGACAGACCATTTGAAGATATTAGCAACCGCACAGATCGCTACGAACGAGATCGAAGGGTATTTTATTCTTCCCAAGGATGTTTTTGAAAAAGGAAAGATCGAATACCGTGCTGAGAATGTAGGGAATGCCCGCGATCAAAATCGATTCTCAAAGATCCTTGAAGATATTATCATCGAACAACGATTAAAGGCAAACGGGTATGATGCTCCGACGATCAAGAAATTGATGACAGAAATTGATATCAAAACGTTCAAAGTCTCTAAAAAAGGTGAAGAAAAAGAATCAGGATTTTTGGAAACATTCTTCACCGGGTACATCTTCATTATGCTGTTGATGTTTCTTGTTCTCACTACAGGGCAGATGATGATCAGAAGTCTTATTGAAGAAAAAGGAAATCGTATTGTAGAAGTTCTTGTCTCATCGTGTTCTTCTCAACAATTGATGTCAGGAAAGATCATTGGACTTTCGACTTTGGGATTGTCCACTGTTGCATTTTGGGCATTGATCTTGATTGGAGTGAACTTTGCAACGCCGGTTCCATTTGTGGCAGTTGACAATCTTGTTCTTCTTCTGATATATTTTATTCTTGGTTATTATATGTATGTTGCAATTTTTATTATTGCCGGTTCAACAGTTTCAACGGAACAAGAAGCACAGCAGATGACCGGTTATATCACCATATTTCTTGTATTGCCGATCGTCTTTGCTGTTCCATTAATGTTAAATCCGGATTCAATACTGGTAAAAATATTATCACAAGTCCCATTACTTACTCCGACAATGATGGCGCTTCGGCTTTCAATCCAGGCACCTCATTGGTGGGAGATAGCATTATCGTT
>JANXZD010000029.1 GCA_025355705.1 Bacteroidota bacterium
AAGTGGAATCGTTTTTCATAATTGAGAAAACCTATCTTAAAAATCCCAATCATATGAAGTCCGAAAATGATGATGATTCCTCCGGCTATCTTGCTGATGAGGTTAAGATTATCATTCAATAATTGACCGATCGACGTTGCGGCTGCGCCCATTAAAACAAAAATGATTGTAAACCCGGCAATAAACACTAATGAGTTCATTATAACGGCTCGTGCTGCCGATTTATTATCCCCTTTAATATCATCAAGTGTTTGACCCGATATGAATGAGATATAACCGGGAATGATTGGCAGTACGCACGGAGAGAAAAAAGAGAGTAATCCAAAGATAAAAGCAGTGAGAAGATTGATATTGTCAGACAGCATAAAATAAAACTCCTTTATATATAGAATGTATAAGAATTGTGCTCAAGTTTCAACATAGAAGAAAAAGAATACACAACTGTTACGAAACTATAACAAAAAAATAATGAACAAAGTTACAAGTAGGATGCTGGGAAGTAGAGAAAGGATTTTATAAATTGTTGAAGGTTAGAAAAAATGAAAACTGAATTATTAATGAATGTTTTTCAAAAACAAAACCCGCTCTCATCAAGCGGGTCTTCTCAAAACATTAATAACCAATAGCTAACTGCTAACCTCTAACCGCCGCTCTTCATATCGGCAATGCTATTGCGTACGTCGTTCCTTTTCCTTCTTCAGAAACCAGAGTAATTTTTCCATTCTGTTTTTCAATGATCTTTTTTGCAAGCGCAAGATCAAGTCCCACGCCGCCGCTTTGAACGACCTTAACGAATGGTTCAAATATCTTTTCCTGAAATGCTTTTGGAATACCGGAGCCATTGTCGATGATTCTGATAAATAGTTTTCCTCCATCAGAATCGGTTTCTAAGCGGATAAATCCGCCGGACGGAACATAATTTGCAGCGTAGTTAATGATGTTATCAATTGCACGTGCGGTTCTATCCGCATCAATAATTGCCTGCCCATCAAATTTTGCATTCACATCAAATCGTATTTGCTGTTTCTCAAGATCGGATTTTACGATCGTAGTCACCGAACGGGTAAGTTTTCCAATGCTTGAAAGTTTTTTATCTACGCTGATCTCGCCGGAAGTGAAATCGATCAAGTCTTGAGTCATTCTATTGACGAGCTGAGCAGATTCTTTTGCATTATCAAGTAATTGATTTTTCTTTGCTTCATCAAGTGTCGATTTTTTGATCTCATCAATAGCACCGACAATATCGTTGATCGGCGCGCGGAAATCTTGAACAAGTGATGCGGCAACTTGCCCAACGGTTGATATCCGCATCGCATCCTGGCTTTCTTTTAACGCGGTTCTCATTTGAGTAAAAGCACGCGCTAATTTTCCAACTTCATCGTTCCCATCAGGAAGTGTTAGATCATCATTCATATTTCCTTTGCCGATTTCTTCCGTTGCCATTTCAAGTTTTTTCAACGGCGATTGAACTAATGTTCGAAAGAAAATAAATCCTATAAGAATAATAAAGAATGCCACGCCACCGGAGATCATCGCTGAGCGCTGCGAATTTTGTTGGTTAGCGTAAATGATCTTTGTCAAAGGGAAATCAATGTGTGCTACACCAAGAACATCACCAACCTGCACTTGATGACATCGCTGACATTTTTTTTCTGCAACAAATGGAATCATTGCTTTAAAATCATCTCCGAGTCTGATCCATTGTTGTTTTCCTGTATTGAGCACCTGATTGCCGTATTGGTTATCATACTCACCTTTGTTGTTGGCAAGTAATATCCGTTCACCTAAACGATGGGCTCGCGTGCTGTCCATAAAATCCTCAGCAAGCCGTAATTTGCTTGTGTCTATTCTAATATAGAGGTCGTTCAGATTGGCGACCTGTATTACTTTTTCAAGATATTTGTCGTTCACCATTTGGCTTTCAACCATCATATTCACCAGCGACTCCCGCACGATCATTGCTTTTTGCAATGCAGATTCGAGTGCTTGTTCCTGCATTTGTTTTTCCTGGTTCTCATTATTCAAATAAACGCTCAAAGCAATGCCAATAATAAAAATCGGAACAAACGTAAGAAACAATTTTGTTGAGATACTTAGATTTCGAAACATAATGACTCCATTTGAGTGTTTGATCTGGCGGTAAATAACACAATTTAGTCTGGATTTACAACTAATAAAACTGGAAAATTGAAGGTCGGGGTGGTAAGGGAATGTGGGAAATACAAAAGGCGGATACTATCCGCCTTTTGAAATGCAACAATTCAGAGTAAATAAAAGGCCAAATGTCATTCCCCCATGTGCCGTTTTACGGCATCCCGTACAATGGGACTTTTGGCGGGAATCCCCGCCTGCGTCGTGTATTACGTAGGCTCTTTATTTTTTTCGCTTTAACGCTTTTTTGACCTTCGCAAACTTTTCCTTGTTCACCTTGTTATAGATCTTTGACGGTAATCCATAGATCTTGATAAACCCTTCTGCTGCTGTGTGA
>JANXZD010000063.1 GCA_025355705.1 Bacteroidota bacterium
GTCTCATCGGTGTCATTCTCGCTATTGTCCTAAATAAGGTAACCAGCTATTATACACATACCGGTCACAATCCAGTGAAATCCCTTGCACGTTCATGTCAAACTGGTCACGCAACGAACATTATCCAGGGATTTGCAGTTGGCTACGAAAGCACCGTCGTCACCATTCTTGTGATCGCGTCTGCAATCATGTTGTCGGTAATTGTGTTTGCTGGAACACCTCCGCTCTTCGTCGCCTACGGAGTTGCGATGGCGGGTATCGGTATGCTAACATTAACCGGTAATACAATATCAATGGACGTGTTTGGACCTGTTGCAGACAATGCGAATGGTATTGGCGAAATGGGTTACGAACCAGTGGAAATGGAGAAACAGGAAGTGGGCAGCTACAAACGTGCGCGACAAATTCTTTCTGATCTTGATGCTGTTGGCAATACCACCAAGGCTGAAACAAAAGGAATCGCTATCGGTTCCGCAGTTATTGCCGCCGTTTCACTTTTCTCCAGTTTTATTGCAATCATTGCTGTCGGCAGCGAAGAAAAAATCAGTCAAATGACCATTTCCCAATATGTCATTGAAGCGGGGAAATTGACAATCGCAGATCCGTTCGTGTTTATCGGATTCCTGATTGGCGGTGCGGTACCGTTCCTCTTCAGCAGTATGTTAATTCGAGCGGTAGGGCGTGCAGCATTTGATATCGTAAAGGAATGCCGCATTCAATTTCGAGATCCGCAGATATGGGATGGAACAAAGAAACCTAATTACGGACGCGTGGTTGATATTTGCACGAACACTGCTCAGAAAGAACTGATCGGTCCCGGATTCCTCGCCATCATGGCTCCGGTGCTTGTTGGGTTTCTTCTTGGTCCGTATGCTCTTGGCGGATTTCTTGCAGGTATGATTCTCGTTGGACAGTTGATCGCTGTATTCATGTCCAACGCTGGCGGTGCATGGGATAATGCAAAAAAAATGATTGAAGATGGTCTTTATGGCGGCAAAGGATCCGAAGCACACAAAGCTGCCGTTACAGGAGATACCGTTGGTGATCCTTTAAAAGATACCGCGGGACCGGCTATCAATCCGCTCATCAAGGTGATGAACATGGTCAGTCTTCTAACACTCGGGTTAATTCTCCGTTACAATCTGATTAATCCTTCAATTCAGGAAACTTCTGCACGGCTTGTTGGTTTTCTTGTCGCAGTTTTTTGTGCAACCGCAATCGGATGGGCAGTGTGGCAAAGCAAGCGTGAGTCTGCAGCGGTGGAATCAGAACTCGGATAAAAACGAAATGTAGTTCAAAAAAAAAGCGCAGTCAGTAATGACCGCACTTTTTTTATTGTTATTATGTCACGAAATACTGTATGAGGATCATATTAGGATCTTCACATCAATACGAATACTTCAACCAATCGTAATGATGCTGTTTCAATTCATCCGTTGTCGGCATCGGATAGAATATCAATTCAGTTCCTGCTGCAAACCAAAAGCCATGGCGGATCATAGAATATTGAGCTTCTATTAACGTTGAGTTCAAATTCAAGGTTTTTGTTTTTTTATCGGGATGAGATTTCAGTTCGGTCAAAAACTCGATCAAGCGCGATGCATTTGTTTCAGGAATTGGGGAATAGGGAATATTTTGCGAAGTATTTTTTGCAAGAAATTCTTCAACATCAAATTCATACTGTGTGAAGCACACTTTCGGCGCACCTTTAGATTTTGTTCCGACCGTGATATATTTTCCAAATTCACGTTGATCCAATGTTGATGCAACCAGATTTGAAAGCGGGTTTATTTCTTGATAGATACGAACAAGACCGGATTCATTCACTGCTGTGTACGGTTTTGATTGAATTTCAAGAGCTTTTCCGTTCGTTGTGACAAGATATAAATTCTTCATTGCTTTCAGATCGATATGTTCTAACACTGCATATGATGAAATGAACTTCGTTTTTTTCGGACTCCCGTCGGAATGCGGAACAGTGAGGGAGAGATAGTGATCGATATCGAAATGCATGTTGCGATAGGTATTATCGATCTCAACAAACATTACTTTTCCTTTAAAATGTTTTGAACTGCCGATCGTGTAATGTTGTGCAAATTCTGCCGGGTTGAGTTGTGAAGCTACCAATGCATTAACCGGAAAGACGATCATATAGAGACGTTTTTCAAAATCAGCCATAATGGTACCTTAAGATAAATTTATTTGATCAGTGAAGAAGCAAAAATTGTTGTTTAT
>JANXZD010000091.1 GCA_025355705.1 Bacteroidota bacterium
AAAATTTATATCCAAAATATCCCGGGGCAATTGTAGAGATTTGACTCTTTCCATCAGGATCCCAACTGTAAACAATATTTCGTGACAGTGGCGTTGTCAATTTACCATCAGCAATAAGTCGATTATCAAATGCCGGGATGCCAATTGCTCTTGCGCCAATAAATTCAGCCGCGTCATCAGAATAATCATTGTTTCCTCCGATATGCGGATCCCCAAACATTCCAAAAAATACTTTGGATAATGGTTTTGATCTTACATCATTTTCTGCCGTGTAGACCAAAAAGATGATATCTTCCGCAAGCGGATTGGAAAATTGCATTGTCCGAACTTCGAGGTCAACACCAAGTCCACGATGTTCCGGAATACCAACTATTGGGAAATATTGAAACTCCGCATCAGTAGAATCATCGACGACATAATACACTTCTTCATCGGGGACAGAAGAATTTCCTCCAAGAAAAGAAGGATAAACATATTCACCAAGAATAGCATTATACCAACTCTCCGGCCACGATTTAGGTCTAATACGTAAGTCCGAGGTTCTTGCCCCCCAGCTTGCAATATCATTTTGACCGGGAGCCGAATAGCCCGGTGAAGGCAGCCATCCCCATTTTGTGATTCCATCCGGTGCAAAATCTCCGTCAGCCGTACTCTTACTTGAACCTCCAAAACCATCAATAATAATTTTTGCAGAATCGAACGGATTACTACTTACGACAGGAACCATTGATCCAATAAGAGGACCAAATTCATAACCATATCCAAGTCCGTTCCAAACAAGATCAAGAACATTTCCCTGAACACCAGGATTACTAATTGCTCCAGTGTTATAGATGATAGATCTGATCTTATTGCCTTGAATGACAAGACTTTTCACTTCAGATTGAAGCCCTGAAGATTTCAACATACGAAACTGTTCATCTCGCCACCGTTGAAAATCTATTTTTTGCTGTTGATTAAGATATTTTATATCAACAGTCCGGAAATCAATTTTTTTAGTTTGCGCGAAAGTGATCGTAACGCTCATTAACAAAAATGAGAGAAAAAGATATTTCTTCATAAGATAAATTTCCTTGTTCATATTCAATTTAAAAAAGTACCGATATTCCTAACCGTGTTAAACGCGGACGGCTGATATTTTGAGGGTTGTTATAGTATCCATCAACAGCCGAGATCGGAATCAATCCAACATCCCCGCGGTTAATTCTTGTTCGAAGTTGATTGAATTCTGCAGGGTTTGCAACAATGTTTGCATTATATAAAGCTTTACCGCTGTTGGAATAAACATCAGTCTCGTTTTCTGTATCAAATAGATTATCGATGTTGAGAAATACTGAGTATCGGAAACCGCCGAAGGAAAAATATTTCTCCAATTTCAGATCAACTGTCCATTGAAAAGGTTTGGTAGAACTATTTTGAATAAAGTTGGAGGATTGTGTCGCAAGACTTGCAGGAATACTTGCAGTATACGGAGACCCGGACTGCATACGGATGATTGTACTTACGCTGTAATCATTCGGCTCGCTCAAATTGAATGATGACGATAACGTATGGGTCCTGTCAAAACTTAGCGGAACAAGAAACGTTTCAGCACTTTTTCCGGATTTTTCGCTGTAAAAAAAATCATCGCGTGGTTCGGTTCTATTCCCTTCAGCAACGGAAAAAGTATAATCAATAGAGGAAGAGAATAAACTTCCCGGCGCTCTTCGTTGAAAGAGGGAAACTGTCAATCCCCTTGAGTTAGCATAATCAAGATTAGTTAAAATCTCGTACCGAATATCGCCTTTTGCAGTAACAATAATCTGGTTGAATATATAATCTCGAACATCCTTATAGAAACCAACAACTTCTAAACGAAGATCGGGAGTTAAGCCTTGCTGTAATCCTATTTCATATTGAACACTTCTTTGAGGTTTTACATCTGCATTGCCAAAGACAGGTTGCGAACCGGCAACTCTAAAGTTCGTATTGGTATAGAGGGAAGACAAATTTCCGAGTTGATAAAAGTGACCATATGAAAAACGAATCACACCTTGATCGGTGATCGGATAAGCAATGCTTAAACGCGGGCTAATTGTATGTTTTACAGTAGCATTTTTTAGATCACGAACAAGGAATGTCGTATCGCGGGCTGAAATTGCATCACTAACGTTTGGATTATATTTTGATCCCGGATCAAAATATTCATAGCGAACGCCGGCGTTTAAGATAAATGATTTTTCTAACTCAATTTTATCCTGTATATACAACGAAAATTGCGTTGGTTTTTTTGTATAATTAATGTAACCGGAATTGACATCAGGAATTTTTGCTGAATATTTCAATGTGTCGTTAAAATATAATTTTTGGAAATCACTGAGAATTGCGCGCGTGGAATCATTTTGTTTGTAATCAAATTGCAATGTGTACGATTCAACATTAATTGAATGCAGCCTCAATTCTGCACCCATTTTTACTTCGTGCACATTGAATAATTGTGCCTGCAGATCTACTTTGGCTCCAACTGCTTGCGAATTTCTAAACGATCGCCCAAGTGAAGTTCCACCAGTTAAGAAACCAACAATCGGTAACGTTGTTTGATAAAATTCCGGTAAATATCTCGGGTCATGAATATCTTCAAACGTAAATGTTTTATCGTGGGAAGCATTGTACGATGCTTTTACAGTATAGAATACAGAATTGCTTATCGTGTGAGTCCAATCTAGTGCCTGAACAAGTCCATTACTGTAACTTGTCGGACGACCGTCTGGATTATATCGATAACTATAATAGGAAGCTGATTGACTTTTACCATTATCATAAACAAATTCATATTTTAACCGCATCGTTGACGATAGCCGAAATAATAGATTACCTTGAATATTGTACGATGCACTTGTATTTAATGGAACCAATGCACTATCACCGCTTGGTTTTCCAGTTCTGTTAAAATTCGGAATGAATATAGAATCGCCAATATTGATATATGAAATCTGATTTCCCAAAGGATTGAAATAGTACGGTGAACTATTGGATCCTAATCGAGGATCATCTGCAAAATATGGATAGCCTGGATTATTCGGATCATTGATTGGGACACCATTTCTACCTAAAATCTGAAACCGTCGTGTAAACTCATCGCGAGTTACATACATATCCTTTGGTGTATAAATTCTATTACCGTATAAATAACCATTTGTTCTGTCGTATACTCCTGATAAATAAAATGATAATTCATCCAATACTGTTGGACCACCAAGGGTCGCTTCGACACGGCCGTTATTCAATGGTTGAAATTTATCGATATGTGGAAATACATCTGTATGAGTGCTATAATAATCTCCAGTTAAAAACCTAAGACTTCCGGAGTTTTTTGAACCGCCCTCTTTTGTGACATAATTTACAATTCCACTCAATGCATTTCCGTATTCCGCACTAAACGTTCCTGTTGAGACTGTTACTTCTTGCACAGCATTTGTTGCCACACCAATTGAGCTCAAATTATTGTACGGATCGTTGACGGAGATACCATTCAATGTAAATGAAATTTCATTTGAACGACCGCCGCGAACATGCAACGATCCATCATCAGACGTAACAACACCAGCTTGCAAACCGATAACTTCTGAAATTGTTGTGACAGGAAGTGACTGCATATTTTCAGCGGTGATTGCAGCAACGGGATTTGTTTGATCTTGCCGCACCAAGGGGTTACGCTCGCCTTCAACGACAAACTCATTCAATTCTACCGTTGATTCTTTTAATTGAATGTTCAATGTTGAAGTGAAGTCTACGTTCACACCAATATTATTTATTCGTACAGGCTGGTATCCAATGTAACTCACTGAAACAGAATACGTTCCCGGCGGAACATTGACGATCACAAAACTTCCCTCAGCATCTGTGGCAGCGCCTAACGACGTTCCGATAATTGTGACCACGGCAGATGGAATACCATCTTTGGTTTTTGAATCGGTTACCTTACCGGATATCTTACCGGTGGTACCAGCGACAAGAAGAGAACATGTGATGAGAACTGAGAGACAAAGGTAAACAAAGCGGTAGTGTTGCATCATAAACACGATCCGTTATTAGTGAAGGTGAAAAATAAAAATGGCTTTTGAATATAGTCAAAGGTGATTTTTGTGTCAATAAATGAATCATATAATCTTGTATCATATAGTGGTATAAATTAGTGTAACTAAAACTTTAATCCAAATGAAAAATAATGTACTTCTTTCAATCTGCCGAAATCTTGGTAGGCATAATCAATCACAAAATTGATCGGGGCAGAGAGTGAATATTGAAGACCAATCCCAAGCGTTAATCCTTGTTCACTGCCGCGTTCGAACGCTGATTTCCAACCGCCGCGGATCGAGACAATCTCTGCCCAGGAATATTCCAAACCGCTGTTCATATATTCAGTATTATCATTTGGATGCACAGCATCCACAGCGACAGTCAATCGATTGTTCTCACCCTTCATCATATCCGTTGCAAGACCAACCCGAAAGATCAACGGAAGATCGTAACTGCCCAACTCATATTCTGCATTGACGATGTTCTGCTCTCCTGAACCGGTTTTGATCAACACACGATTATCCCTGCCAAATAATCTCATTTTCGAGCCAAAGTTAGACATGCTTGCACCGATATTCAACCCATTTAAAATATCAGCTGTATATAATGTGCCGATGTCCAATGCGACAGTCTGTGATCTCATGTTCCAAATATCTTCACGTACATATTTAACATTCATCCCAAAGGAAAATCTATCGGTCAAATTTTTCCCAAATGATAACCCAATCATTGTTCCACCGGCGGAGAACCGTTCCCCTGTCCCTTCGGGTAATTCAGTCGTTGTCACTTCCATCTCTCCCACATCCATTGTCGTAAAACTCAATCCAATTGTTCCAACATCGTCTATGAGTATTGCTGTAGAAGCTGCATCATATTTTACGTCGGCGATCCAATCGATATGATTGAACGCCGCTTCCGGAGCGGACAATCTGCCTAAGCCAGCAGGATTCCAATAGATCGCGGAAAGATCGTTCGCAACTGCTGTATAAGCACCTCCCATTCCTATCGACCGCGCACCAACGCCTATCTTCAAAAATGAAGCAGCGGTCGTTCCTGTCTTTGTTATTGTTACATTTTGAGAGAACACCATACTCACACAAAAACAAAGTATGAAATTCAAATGGAAATTTTTTTTCATAAACATGTTCTATTTAATGACGGCAAATTTGAGAATTTTTTCACC
>JANXZD010000101.1 GCA_025355705.1 Bacteroidota bacterium
CGGCGAAGCAACAAACTCAATTCCAAATCTTCCCATATCAAAATTAACATTGCTCAGAGCATTCAATTCCAATTCGCATCCATTACATCCGCCTGCAGAAATTTGCCGCAACTTCAATGATCTGCCGAAATAACTTCGTATTTTTTCAGAAGCGACTTCTGGGGTAATCTTTTTTTCTGTACCGTTTACAACTAACTGCTCTCGTGAAGTGCAGGTAATGTGATATTCATTCGTAAAATGAATTACTTGTTTTGGGCATTGTTGTTCGCACAGCGGACAAAAAACACACAATCCTAAATCAATTTTTAATGGATTAAGTTGAATGGCGTTTGTCGGACAGACTTGTTGACATTCTTTGCATCCTTCTGGGCATTTTTCCGGATGAAGTTCCGGCATTCCGCGAAAGAGAGACGGTAATGTGGCATGATGAACATCATGAACGATCGGATCACCTTGCAATATACGTAACTGAATACTTTCAATCATAAAATTTCCTTGTTATAAATCGTGTCCTGAATATGACAAATCAAAACTTTTGTTGATGAGCGGGAAATCCGAAATTGCTTCACTTCGTAAAGCCAACGCTAATCCATACCAATTGTGGAATGACGGGTCTTTAATTTTATATCGCTTCCATGTTCCGTCAGCATTTGTAAATGCGCAGTGGGCTATTTCACCGCGCCAGCCCTCAACCAATGAAATCACTCCGCTTTCAGATTCGATTTTTCCCATTGCATTTTTTAGCGGTCCGGCAGAAAGATTTTCCAATTGATCAAAAATAAAACGAAATGATTCGTCAATTTCTAACGAACGAATGCGTGCACGTGCAAACACATCACCGGTAGATAAGGTGATGAGTGGAAGATGAGTGTATCGATATGCTCCATAGGGAAATTGACTTCGTGTATCTAGATCAATTCCGCTTGCGCGAGCTGCAGGCCCAACCATACCGATTGATCGCGCCCATTCTCCGCTTACGGTTCCTGTATGATCTAAACGTGCCAAAACGCTCGTAGCATCAAACATTACATTATTAATTGCTGAAATATCTTTTTGTACAATGGCTAAATTGATTTTTAATTTATCAATTGCATCAGTTGTTAAATCAATTCGAAGTCCACCGGGAACAATAAAACCTCGTCCAAAACGTGAACCGCATAAAAGAGCAGAACTATTAATAACTAACGTCCGCAATCTTCCGTAGGATGCAGAACCAATTGCATAACCAATGTCGTTCGCAATTCCTCCTAAACCTGCAAGATGCATCGCAATGCGTTCAAGTTCTTCTGCAATAGAGCGAAGTGTTTGTGTGCGCAAACTTACCGTTGTGTGAGATAATGCCTCTACAGCAAGAGCGTATGCCATTGTGTGACCAATTGTTGTGTCTCCAGTGATTGATTCACATAGTATGCTTTGTTGGTTTGAATTGGATTTTAGCATCATCTTTTCGATGCCTCGATGTTGATAACCTAGATTGATTTCAAGATGATATACCAATTCGCCGTGGCATTGAAAACGAAAATGTCCTGGTTCAATTATTCCTGCATGAATTGGTCCGACTGCAACTTCGTGAACCTCTTCACCTTCCATTCGATACATTGAATAGGGCTGATTGTCTAATACGACAGTTTGTTTTCGCACAGGGCGAAGCCACGGATGACCTTCGGGAATAATATGATGATTTTCAGCAAGCTCACATTCAAAATAATGTGTTTGCTGATGAACGTCTGCAAAACTTTTGAACCGTTTATTTGATTCAGAAAAATTTGTTCCCAAAAGATGCAGTGATGAAGTGGATGGATTACTGAGAACCGCAATCACTGTCGTTGATGATTGCGTGGATTGTAGACCAAATAATCCGATCATTCGTGAATGAGTCAGCATTGCTTCGCGAATAGATTCTTCAAATTGCTGCAACGAAAGAATAGGAATTTCTTTTATTGCGAATGGCTGATGATTTTGTACAGTTAAAGAAATCATAATGTAATTCCGAAATCTTTTGAAATTTGAACAACTGTAGTATACAATTGTGATGGCATAAAGAGTCCAAGAACAATTAATAATAGAAGTAATGCAAGAGATGCAAAATGCATTATTTCAAACTTCTCTTGAGGTAATGGTTTGTGATTTGGTGGTGGGGCTGTATACATCATATGAAATACCGTCTTGCTCATCCCAACAAAAATAAAGAACAATAAAAATAACACTGCTGCGAGCAAAAACGGCTTTGACATTAATCCTTGAAAGAGCATCAGTTCACTAAAGAAGATTCCAAAAGGAGGCATGGCAACTATTGCAAAGAATCCAAAAAGAAAAAGCCAGCCTGTCCACGGCATCGCATTCAATACATTCCAAACTGACGATACTTCCCGCGAACGGTATGCGCGGTGAATATTTCCCGCGGTAAAGAAGAGAACAACTTTTGTGAGTGAATTAAAAACCATATGAAGCATAGCGCCGACAAATGCAATGCCGCCGGTTCCAATTCCAAGAGTAATAAGACCAAGATGTTCAACGCTTGAATATGCAAGCATTCGTTTGTAATTCACAACTTTGAACATAAAAACAAATGCCACAAAAAGTGAAAACATTCCGCCGATGGTCATAAGCAAGCGAGCGAATTCTGCGGTAGATGTAGGGACCATGATTTGATACACGCGCATTAATCCAAGCAAAGCGGTTCCACGTAATGACCCGGACATTAAGGCCGCCACAGGACTTGGTGCATTGCTTGTTGCATCAATATCACCTGGATGCATTGGTGCAATACCAATTTTTGTGCTCAGTCCGACAAAAACGAAAATGAAACTTGCTTTAAGCCAAATTGGATTAAGTGATGTGGCATATTTAGTGTACGAAGAGATCAATAGTTGACTTCCTGAAAGAACAGTGCCAGATGCTGACAGCGAGAGAAATAAGAATCCAATAAATGCAAATGCAATGCCGACTGAAACCAAAAAAAGATATTTCCACATTGCTTCAAGAGATTCTTCATATATGACGGGGCAGGTTTTACACCCAAACGGCGGCGAAGTGGTAAACGCGTAGACGAATCACTTTGAATTGTGCGACGTTGAAATAATTACAGACTAGCGTACAC
>JANXZD010000105.1 GCA_025355705.1 Bacteroidota bacterium
TCAAGAAAGAGTTCGGACTTTCCTCCATAATTCGTGAATGAATTACAGCGATTGCCTGGCTAACCATTGCAGCTTGTGACAAACCAATGATAAAATATTTGCTTTGTACAACAGCTCGCTGATGAGAATGAATAGATGATGAATTAAAAATCGGTTTGACCAATTCGAACGAGCGAACGGTCAGCATCATTACTATGAATGTAATAATGAAAAATTCTTGCATACTATGCCTATTATGAATCTAACGCTTCATTTGCCAATGCGTCCGCCTCTTTATTCAATGAGCGGGGAATATGACGAATGCTGAATTTAAATGGTGCCGCTCCTAATGCGATCTTTACTTTTTGGAAGAGAACGTTCAATCCGGCATCCTTCACTTTATATTCACCATTCAACTGCCGGGCCATTAGTTCACTGTCTGTATTGACAACAAGTTCAGTGCATTCTAAAGTTTCAGAATTCTTGATCGTTTCAATGCACAAAAGCAACGCACTATATTCCGCAATATTATTTGTAGCAGTACCCAGATACTTCTTGTGAGTTTCTAGTGTAGTATTTTTTTCACTCTTAATAACAATTCCGATCGCAGCTTTACCCGGATTACCGCGCGAAGCGCCGTCTGTAAATGCGATCAGTTTCATCGTACCGTATTTACGGCATGTTCATCGGAGACAATGATTCGTCCGCAATGCTGGCAGAGATAAATTTTATCATCGCGTCGTATCTCCATGATATGCTGCGGGGGAATTCTGTTACCGCAACCGCTGCATGAATTTTTCCGGATGATTGAAACAGCTTTTCCTCTGCCGGTACGTATCTTCTCATAGCGCGAGAGAACGTCCTTGTTCAATCGTGCAACGATCTTTTCTCGTTCATGATTATATTTCAGCTCTTCCTCTTCGGTCTCTTTTGAGACTTCTGCAAGCTCTTTTTTGTTTTCTTCTAAACTCTCCGAAAATTCAGTCAGACTAGTTGTGTACTCTTCCAATTCACTCTTCGCGATGGACATCTTATTCTCAAAATCTTCAAATTGTTTTGAGAGTGTCTTTACCGATTCTTGAGCGAAATCAATTTCTTTCGTAATAGCGTCGTACTCTTTGTTGTTACGGACCTGATATTGTTGTTCTTTGTATTTCTTAAGTTTTTCTTCAAAATCTTTGATGTCATTATCAGCTTTATTTCGTGCGGAGACAAATTCGTCAATATATTTTTGTTTCACTGCTGCCTTTTCGGAAAGGGTTGCAATTTTTTCTTCAAGGTTCTTTACGATCTCTGGCAGGTCGCCTTTTGTTTCTTCTACATCATCCAAATTGCTGTCAACTTTTTGTAATTGGTATAATAATCGAAGTGTTTCTTCCAAGTGATACTCCTTGCTTAAAATATATGTACGGGATTTGTGCTATGTTTTGTGAGATAAATTTTTCCAGCATGGCTGTTCTGGGTTAATATTTGCTTGATCTTTTTTGCAAGAGCCGGCAATACAATATGTTCTGTTTCATAATGTCCTGCATCGACCAACAGAATTTTTTCTTCAAAGTCTTGAAACGTATGGTATTTCACATCCGCAGTTACCATCGCATCTGCATGCTTTGAAACGGCATCATCAATGAATTCCGTTCCTGAACCGCCGCACACAGCAACTCGTTTTATGGATTTGCTTTTACCGGTATATCTGACAGTTGTTGCACCAAGTTTCTTCTTTATTAATGATAGAAACGCTTTTTGTTTCATCGGTTTTGACATAACACCAATCGCTCCAAGTCCATATTCAGTGTTGGTATTCTCCAGTGGATTGATGTTGTATGCAACTTCTTCATATGGATGTGCCCGCAACATTGCAGACACAACGTTACTGATTTTCCATTGTTCTACCAACATTTCCAAACGAACTTCTTCTACTTTTTCAACCTTCCCAATTGTGCCAATAAAAGGATCAGCATTATTCATTCCTCTAAATGTGCCAATGCCTTCACCGCGAAAACTGCATTGATCATATTTAGTGAATGTTCCCGCTCCAGCATCATGCATTGCCTTCGCAACATTTTCCGAATATTGACTGGGGACAAATACAATGATCGATTTCAAACTTTCTTTCAGCGGGGAGAGAACCTCTATTTCAGTTAATCCCAAACTCTGTGCCAGTGTAAAATTCACTCCCCACTGCACGCTATCCAAATTTGTGTGAGCAGCGAAGAGGTTTATTTTATTTTCAGCGAGATACAGAACGAGATTGCCGGTTCTGGAACCTGCTGTAATATTCTTTACCGGATGAAACAACAGCGGGTGATGAGTAATGATAACGTTTGCATTTTTTTTCTTGGCCTCTTTCGCAA
>JANXZD010000111.1 GCA_025355705.1 Bacteroidota bacterium
ATCCGAATTTACTCCACCACCAGCAACGCCGGCAGCAACAAGTGAACCGACAAGCGAGATACCGGAAATCGCATTGGTTGCAGACATCAAGGGTGTGTGCAATGTCGGAGTTACCTTTTTAATGATCTCAAACCCGACGAACCCCGCGAGCATAAGAATGTAGATTAATTCTATTTGCATGATTTCTCCTGTTTAATTTCGATGCGATGTGGTTCCATTGAACACATCGTACGATATAGTAATAAAAATTATTTCTTTTCAACTTTCTTAGCCGCAAATGTCGGATGCACAATCGCACCGCCATGGGTTATCAAACATCCTTTGATAATATCATCGTCCAGTTTAAGGTTGAACTGTTTTTTCTCTTTATCCCAAAACTCGTCGAGAAGATTAAAGAGATTGTTTGAATACATCAAACTTGCATTTTGTGCAACCCGTGCAGGCATATTTGCCAGACCGATGATCTTCACACCTTTCTTCTTTACGATCTTATCAAGCTCTGCCCCTTCAACATTGCCCCCGGTCTCAATTGCAAGATCAACAACAACGGAACCTGGTTTCATTGCATCGATCATCTCTTTGGTCACAATGATCGGCGCTTTACGTCCAAACACTTGAGCGGTTGTAATGACAACATCTGCGGCAGCGCAGTATTGTTTCATCACGTCGCGTTGTTTCTTTAACTGTCCTTCGGTCAATGCTTTTGCATATCCTTGAGCTGTTTGCCCAGTTTCGCCCAGATCAACTTCAACGAATTTTGCACCGAGAGAAAGCACATCATTCTTTGCAACAGGACGCGTATCAAACGCATCAACTTTTGCGCCGAGTCGTTTCGCAGTAGCAATCGCTTGCAATCCCGCAACACCGGCACCGATGATAAATACTTTCGATGGCTGAATTGTTCCTGCGGGAGTCATCATCATCGGAAAGATCTTCGCGATATTATTTGCGGCAACCAATACTGCCGCATATCCTGCAAGACTTGCCTGCGAACTGAGCGCGTCCATCTTTTGCGCACGTGTTGAACGCGGAATCATTTCCATCGAAATCGCTGAGACTTTATTCTTTGCAAGAGATGCAATGAGTTTTGGCTCGTTGAAGGGATCAAGATATGAAATATGGATCGCACCTTTTTTCAATTGCGATAATTCTTTTTCGACTGGTTTACGCAATCGAAGAACAATATCACCCGACGCTAAGAGTTTTTTACGATTCTTTTCAACGGCTGCACCGACTTTTGTATATTCAGCATCCGTAATACCAAGCGACGCACCAAGACCAGCTTCGATAGTGACCTGTGCCCCTTTTTTTATAAGTTTCTCAACAACAACAGGAAGCATTGGCACTCGAGTCTCTACTTTCGATTCTTCTTTAGGTATGACTATATTCATAACGGTATTCTTTCTATTTATTTACTTTGAGTAACAGGTTGTGTAGTTTCATTCAATGGAATATTATTGGGTCTTGAAATAAACACTGTAGTATCAGGTGTTGAGCTGAATGCGCGATACATGGGAATCGCACCTGCGTCATGCTGAGTCATGGGAGGAATTTCAAGAATGAGCTCCATTGTTCGCAGCATTGAAGAAGTTGTGTAGTGCGTTTTATCGTTGAATTTTCTTTTGGTAAATGGACTGATCACTAAAGCAACTGAACGATGGGCGTCGACATGATCTGCTCCTCCATGGGCGCTGCTTTCGAGAACAAAAATTGCAGAAGAATTCCAATATGTACTCTTTGAAATACGTTCAACAATTCTTCCAAGCGCAAGATCATTATCAGCAAGATATGCTTTCTGAGTACGTTCGTTTACCTTTTTTCCTGATGTATAATCACCCGGTAAACGGATAATTGAGAACTGAGGCAGTGAATCACCCTTTTCATATAGATCGAATTCTTTCGACCACGATGCAACACGAGCAGTATCATAAAAGTTAAGATCCCACCCTCGATAAATAGGCGAAGTAACATTCATCAATCCTTTTGCAATCGGTATTATCTCCCCTCGTTCCGATGCTTCTTCATTCAGAAACATTCCATAATTGCGCATCGTCAAATGTTTTTTTTGTATCGCATCCCAAATGAAACCATTCTTTGGGGTTGCAATTCCATCTTCTTCATAATCAAACACTCCGCCCTTTCTCCCATACAGCGTCGGCCAAGTCTTTTCAACATAATCCGTTGCATATGCTCCCGTGCTCCACTGAAGACCATCGGCTCCAACTTCACCATCAACATAAAAATTATCGAACAGTGTGAATTCCTCCGCCAAGGCATGATGATTTGGAGTGATCGAACGGCCGTACTTCGCCAGCGAAGCATCGCCATTCCCGTATTGAATATCGCCGAACAGTTCATCATACGAACGCATGTCTTTTACGATATAGAAAATGTGTTTGATCGGAGATTTCTTTTCACTGCTGTTGGGGATTGGATTTTCATTGGCCCATTCGGAATATATCTTTTTCCTGCTGATTGGATTGTTGTCAATAACCTGCTGCGTATATTTTTTTAGAACCGAATCGGTGGGAAAAGGTATGAATGAAATCATGCCCGGAAAAAGATCGGCGGGGTTTTCTCTGTTTGGATTTGGAAACGATGAGTTGCCTTTACCGTTCGCAACAATCAACACACTGTCAGAACATTCTAACGCAGTGGGATACCATCCCGTTGGTATAAATCCTTTCACAATACTGGGTTTGTCTTGAGACAACGTAACAACCACTATAGCGTTGTTATCTGCATTTGCAACAAACAACGTTTTGTTATCATTACTTAATGCAAGCGCGTTCGGTGTGCTGCCAGGCAAAGAATGTTGCACAACTCCAACATCGATCACTTCTGAAATCTTTAATACGGAAAGATCAATTACTGAAACAGTGTTCTCGGAAGAGTTAGTCACAAATAATCGCTCATTCGAAGAATCCATAAGCATTGCCGACGGATGTGCACCAACACCAATTTTTTGAATAACGTCTAAATTTTTCGCATCAACAATTGCAACCGCTGACGATCCCCATAATGATACATAGATGCGCTGTCGTCTCTCATCCAACAAACAAGTATATAAAGATCCTTCAAGTTCTATTTTTTTTTCAACGCTATTTTCATATGCATTCAATTTATACAACACCGGTTTCATTCGAGCAACCGCATACATGAATTTTCCCTGATTATCAATTGCAATGCCTGTTGGCGAAACGAGTTCTTCCGGGAAAGGTTTTCCAATTGGCAGTGAGGCGATAAACCATGCAGAATCTTTCGTAAATCCATATCGGTAAACTTTATTATCATTACCCGCAGTGACAAAAAAATAATCACCATAAGGCCCCCACACTGCCCCCATCCATGATTTTCGAATTGGCAAGGTTTGGACAACACTCTTACGTTCGACGTTTACCAAAGAAAGCGTTTGTTCGTTATGTCCGCTGTTAACAACAACAATATTTTTTTTGTCGGGCGAAAACGCCATTCCCAGCGGTAGATCACCAACAGCAATTGAAATTCCTGCGGGAGTGAGAAAATGACCATTCGGAAGCCAGGTGTTCGTATTCAATTGGGTACGATCATATTTTTCGTTGGAAACAGAAGAACATCCACAGAAAAACAAGAGAATCAAAAAAAGAAGAATTTTATTCATTCAGTAACGATACAATTATCATAAAGTGAGCATTAATATAGTAATCTTCTGTACGGTGAGCAAGATGAAGATTCGTCTTTCCACTGTTAGAACATTGAAAATCAACCGAGTTTTTGCTAAGTTGTTATCAGTAAACAATTTTTGGAACTTGCTTCACTGTTGTTGTTAATACCGTAGCAGCCGAGGCAGGAAATACTTTCGAATGTTCCCTATCTTTTCCGCAGTCATACAACAAGATCCTCGTCATAAGGATTTTGAGCAACAGACTCTTCCTCATATGGAGATATTGTACAACTATGCTCTTCGGATGACGGGAAATAAGGAAGATGCAAAAGATCTGCTTCAAGAAACATTCCTAAAAGCATATCGGTTTTGGGATAAGTTTGAACAAGGAACGAACTTACGTGCTTGGCTGTTTAGGATAATGAAGAATACATACATCAATGTGTATCGGAAAGAAGCGAAAGAGCCAGATAAAGTTGATTATAATGATATTGAGAATTATTACGATCTGATTCGAGATCAAAACAGCGATGACAATGATCTACAAACAAAAATATTCGGTCAATTGTTGGATGACGATGTATCAAAAGCGCTCGAATCGCTTCCGGAAGAGTTCAGAACTGTAGTTATCTTGTGTGACATAGAAGGACTTTCGTACGAAGAGATCGCAGAATTTTCTCAAATCCCCGTAGGCACTGTCCGTTCGAGATTGCATAGAGGAAGAAAATTGTTATATGCGAAATTATATGATTATGCAAAGGGACGCGGTTTCATAAAATAAATTTGAATGATTAAACTGATACAAAGGTAATCGTGTGAATTGCAATGAATTTAAAGAATGTGTTTGCGAGATCGTTGATAAACGTTTGAACGAAGAACGTACCAACGAATTGTTGCAACATGCTGACATCTGCCCGCATTGCAAGTATGAATTTCAATCAATGCAGGCAACAAAGAATATCATACTCTCAAAAATCAAGAGACAAAGCGTTCCTGCTGAAGTTTATTATTCCATTATCAATGCAACGCTGAACAACGGAAGCTCTTCCTGGTTTAAAAAACTTTTTGGTATTAATCTGAATCCTGCAATCGCTTTTGTCTTTATTGCAGTCGTTGCAGTTGGTATATATTCTTTGTTTGTTCCTCAAAATAAAGGTATGACTGAAGAAGCCAATATTATTTCTCAATCCCTTAAGAACTATCAAGCAGTCATTGGCGGCGCAATTAAACCACAACTAATCAGCACAGAAGATGATGTTCACTCATTCCTTTCAAAAGACGTCTCGTTCGATGTTAACGTTCCAAAAATGAAAGGATGTAGTTCTTGCGCCGGTGTTCTTTCTAGTTTTAGCGGCGTAAAATTGGCACACGTTGTCTATCAGTTGGGAGACAAAAGAATCATCTATATTTATCAGGCTGATCTCGATGAAGCAATGAACGGAACAAGGATCAGTCTTCCCGATGAGGCAAAGGATGAATTGAAAAAGACTAATTGGTATATCCGAGAATTTGCAGACAATAAAACTATCGTGATGTGGCGGTATAACAATACACTCTGTTCCGCCGTCAGTGAAATGAAAAAAGATGAGTTGGTTGCTCTTTTAATCGACAAGGAAAATTAAGCATGAAATATTTGATGATTGCAGTTGTCATTGCAATGTTCGTTGGATGTGAAAAGAAACAACTTAAAGAGGCCTTACCGGAAACCACTGCTCAGTATAAAGGCAACGTTTCCATACTTCTCTCAACAGAAAAAAATAAAATAGCACAAATGGTTCCAAATTTTTTCTGGCTTGATCAAAACGGGAAAAAGATCTCGTTTGCTGAATTCTCAAAAGGGAAACCTGTTCTTGTCAATTTTTGGGCAACCTGGTGTGGACCGTGTGTTCACGAAATTCCGGATCTTGTTGCGCTGAATGAGGAATATACTGCAAAAGGGGCACTGGTTATTGGCATTTCAGCAGATCGCGACGATGACGCTTTGAATCTTGTTTCAGGATTTACAAAGGAAAAAAATGTTGTGTATCCTATTGTAATTGATAATGGGGATTTAGAAGAAGCGTTTGGTGGTCTGCGTGGGTATCCAACAACATTTTATATCGATAAGAATGGTAAGATCGTCAAAAAGATGATCGGCGCACAATCAAAAGAAACATTTGCAAAAGAATTTAACGCAATACTCTGAAACCTTGTATAGAATATTTTAAAATAAAAAATGCCAAGCTTGCTGTATCACACTCTTCAATGGAGGCTGTTGCTTCCTTCCGGACCTGGCAGGATTGTCCACCGTAAAGTTGTACAGAGCTTGGCAAAAATTTTATTTCTTACAATGTAGATGTGGAGCTGATCGGGATCGAACCGACGACCTGTTCGTTGCGAACGAACCGCTCTCCCAAACTGAGCTACAGCCCCAACTCTTGAATAAAGATACAAAAAATTGGGATTGAGTTCAACGCTTTAATGCCGGTTTGCTTCTGTTTTTCAAAAAAACTATTTGTTCGCAAGATACCAATCGATCGCTTTTGTAAGTCCGCCTTTTAACGAATATTTCGCTTTCCACCCCAATAAATTAATTTTACTTACATCCAATAATTTTCTCGGGGAGCCGTCTGGTTTAGTGCTGTCGAATTCTAGCGCACCCTTATAACCGACAATATCTTTGATCAAATTGGCCACTTCAAGGATTGTAACATCCTCGCCGGTTCCTATGTTGACAAATTCTTTTCCATCATAATTGTTCATTAAAAAAATACAAGCATCAGCCATATCATCAACATACAAAAATTCCCTGCGCGGCTTTCCTGATCCCCATAGAACAACGGATGGAGAATTATTTTGCTTTGCTTCAACAAATTTTCTGATCAATGCAGGCAAAACGTGAGAATTTTGGAGATCAAAATTATCATTCGGTCCGTAAAGATTTGTCGGCATTACGGAAATATAATTCGTTCCATATTGTCTATTATACGATTTTGCCATCTCAATACCGGCAATCTTTGCAATTGCATATGGTTCGTTCGTCGGCTCTAGTTTCCCGTCAAGAAGGTATTCTTCTTTCATCGGCTGAGGTGCAAGTTTTGGGTAGATACATGAACTTCCCAAAAAACATAATTTCTTCACACCATTTTGATAAGAAAAATGAATGGCGTTATTCTGAACAGCAAGATTTTGATAGATGAATTCTGCGGGATACGTATTGTTTGCATGAATACCACCAACTTTGGCGGCGGCGAGAAAAACGTAATTCGGTTTTTCTTTTTCAAAAAAATTCTTTACACCCAATTGATCTACAAGATCCAGTTCGGCATGAGTTCTATAGATCAGATTGGTGAATCCACGCTCTGTTAATAGTCGAAAAATTGCAGAGCCAACCAGACCATGATGACCGGCCACATAAATTTTTGCATTCTTTTCCAACTCAGTAGCCTCTTCTCTTCACTAATTCAAAATCAGCTTTAGCCATTAAACGAGCAAGATCGGCAAATTTGGTCGTAGCTTCCCATCCGAGTTTTTGCTTTGCTTTTGTTGCATCGCCGATGAGAAGATCGACCTCTGTTGGCCGATAATATTTTGGATCTACTTCAACTAATATTTTCCCGGACTTTGTATCGATTCCTTTTTCGTTCTCTGCTTCACCTTCCCATTGCAGATCAATTCCAAGTTCTCGGAATGCTGCATCAACAAATTTTCGCACTTCATGTGTTTCACCTGTCGCCAGAACAAAATCTTCTGGTGCATCAAGTTGAAGCATGCGCCACATCCCTTCAACATATTCTTTTGCAAATCCCCAGTCACGTTTGGAATTTAAATTTCCAAGGGTCAGTTTATTCTGCAGTCCAAGTTTAATTTTTGCGGCAGCCATGGTTATTTTACGTGTCACAAATGTTTCACCACGTCGGGGAGATTCATGGTTGAATAAGATTCCATTGCATGCAAATAGATTGTACGCTTCACGATAATTTACGATGATCCAATAACCATACAATTTTGCAACACCATACGGGCTGCGCGGATAGAATGGGGTCTTTTCTGTTTGAGGTATCTCTTGCACTTTTCCATATAATTCGCTTGTTGAAGCTTGGTAGAATTTTGTCTTGATGCCGGTTTCTCTAATTGCATCAAGAAAACGCAGCGTACCAACAGCATCAACTTCAGCCGTGTATTCCGGGACCTCAAAAGAAACTTTTACATGGCTTTGCGCAGCCAGATTATAGACCTCATCCGGCTCGATCTTTTCTAACAAGCGATTGATATTGCTCGTATCGGTTACATCGCCATAATGAAGAAAGAATTTTGAACCGGCGTATTTCGGATCGTTATAGATGTGATCAATACGACCAGTATTAAACGAACTGCTTCGGCGGATTACGCCATGGACTTCGTATCCTTTTTCAAGGAGCAGTTCTGCAAGATATGAACCGTCTTGTCCGGTGATCCCTGTGAGTAATGCTACTTTTGCCATGGTTATTTTATCCTTGTTGATTCCAATATTCTATGAGTTCTGTTAATGTTTTTTTGAAAGGAATTTCCGCTTTCCATCCCACGCTATGGTTCATAGCGTTGGCACTACCGGCAAGGAGCTGAATATCATATCCGCGCAGCCGTTTCGGTTCGACGTTCAGTTCAAATTTCTCACCCACAATTTCTTCGAAGAGGTGGATGATATCTTCAATAGCGAAGATTCTTCCTGAGCACAAATTAAAAATGTAATTATGCTTGTTGTCGATCTGTGACAGCATCCAATACCCTTTGGCTATGTCGCGCACGTCCGTAAAATCACGACGTGCTTTGATATTCCCGACACTCAGGATTTTCGGTGCTTTTGTTTTTTGAATGGTGACAATCTGCTTCGCGATCGACGAACAAACAAAGTTCGGCCGCTGCCTCGGACCGGTGTGATTGAATGGTCGGGCAATGACGATATTGAGACCCTCATACTTTTTATAGGTCTGCGCGATGTAATCCATACTGGTTTTACTCGCAGCGTACGGGTTCACCGGCTGCGGGATCGATTGTTCGGTATGCAATCCTGGCAATCCGAATGTCTCACCGTAAATTTCGCCTGAGGTGACCACGATGATGCGAGGAGAGATCTCAGCGGCTTTTACCGCTTCAAAGATATTTATCGTACCGATCACATTGGTTTTGAATGTATCAGCAGCGTGCTGGAACGAGCTCGGCACAAACGCTTGACCGGCAACATGGAAAATGACATCCGGCTTGACTTGTTTGATGATAGTAAAAATAGATTGGAAGTCAGTAATCTCACCGGTTGAAAGAGTAACTTTCTCTTCGATTTGCGAAAGATTGTCACCTTTTTCCGAATCCCTAAGCACTCCGAAAATTTCTGATTCTGTACTTCCTGCAATGTAGTCAGCCAAATGACTTCCTGCAAAACCACCTATACCTGTAATAAGAGCTCTCATGAAATTTTTATTTTATATTTTGAATTTTGAATATGATAAGATACGAATTTTCAACTGCGAACAAAAACGAAAATTATATTTCACAAGAGATATGCATCGCTATAAAAAAAAAATCCCGTTTCGCTTTCGCGGACGGGATTTATAAATTAAATCAGGCATCGACCTACTCTTCCACACAGTTACCCATGCAGTACCATCGGCTCGGCGGGGCTTAACTTCTCTGTTCGGAATGGGAAGAGGTGTAACACCCGCGACAAAAACACCTGAATTTAAAAATTCAAAATGAAAAGAAGCACATATATTAATCTAGTAAATTTATTGATGCACAAAAAATGTGTATTCAAAAAAGAATTGGCAAGTCTCACGAATTATTAGTACTACTCGACTCACACATTACTGTGTTTACATCTGTAGCCTATCAACCAAGTCATCTCCTTGGATTCTTTAGGGGGTAAACCCCAGGGAAATCTAATCTTGGAGCGGGTTTCGCACTTAGATGCTTTCAGTGCTTATCCCATCCGGACGTGGCTACTCTGCAATGCCACTGGCGTGACAACAGATTCACCGTCGGTCCGTTCATTCCGGTCCTCTCGTACTAAGAACGACACTCCTCAAATTTCCTGCGCCCGCATAGGATAGGGACCGAACTGTCTCACGACGTTCTGAACCCAGTTCACGTACCGCTTTAATTGGCGAACAGCCAAACCCTTGGGACCTTCTCCAGCCCCAGGATGCGATGAACCGACATCGAGGTGCCAAACCTTGCCGTCGATATGAACTCTTGGGCAAGATCAGCCTGTTATCCCTAGCGTACCTTTTATCCTTTGAGCG